>JBDRDQ010000237.1:0-17207 GCA_043820695.1 Gemmatimonadota bacterium
AACTCCGCCCCAACCCTTGATGAAAAGAGGATCGAAAGACCCCTGCCAGTCCGGCTTCTGCACCATTACCCAAAGGCCGGCGGCGATGAAAACCCCGATGATCGCGACCTTGCCGATGGTGACCACGTTCCCGGCCTTGCCCACCTCCGACGCACCACGGTAGTTGATGACCGCGAACAGGCTGCAAGCCACCACGGCGAGCCAGACCTCCTGGGGAAAGAGGGGTGTGTGAAGTTCTCCGATGCCGACGAAATGGATGAGCTCGGTGAAGTAGGCTCCGAAGCCGAGCGCGTAGAGGGAGCATGCGACGGCATGGGCGAACCAGTCCATCCACCCTGCCAGGAAGCCGCTGGGGTCAGGGAGAGAGGCCTTGATCCATAGGTAGCCTCCACCGGCGCCATGCACGGCACTTCCCAGCTCCGCATAGGCGGCGGCGGTCAGCAAGGCGACAAGGCCGTTCAGGAGGAACACCACCATCAACGCGGGGCCGGCCACGCCTGCCGCAATGCCGGTGAGCACGAAGATGCCAGCCCCGATCATGGCGCCGACGCCGATCATGGTCACATCCAGGAGCCGCATTTCTCGGCTTAGGCGGACCTCACTTGTCATAAAGGCCTCCGGAGTGAAGACACCGCCCTCGCGCATGGTCGAGGCCGGAACGCCACTTGGATCCCTGGACGGATCACCGGGCTATCCGGTCACATCCTGAGGCCCCCGGTTTCTCCTGACAAGTCCCGGGGCCGGGTGAAGCTATCTTCCCCCACCCTCTCACTTCTTCACCACAGGGGGCAACACCGGCTTCACCCGGAACAGTTTCCGGGTCACGACCTCGTCAAATGCCTCTGCCTCCCGCTCCACCTTGAACTCACCGTTGGCCAGATAGCGGAGGGCCGACGTCGTATGGGCGAGGCCCGCCTGCCCCATGAGGTCCATGTAATCCCCTCGGGCCGTCTCATCGGGGGCCTCCGTGGTTACGGAGAAGTAGGTGATGCGAGGGCTGCTCAGCCCGGTCCCGATGCTTTCGGCCCCACGGAGACGCATGCTCACTACCATGCCGTTATGAAAGTACTCCGTGAACCCGTCCCGGTCCTGCTCTCCGTACTTCTTATAGCGGGCATACATGCGGCGGTTCATGGCATCCACCGCCTCGTTCCCAGTCATGGCCGCCGCCATGGAATCCAGAATAGCGAACTGGGCCTTTTGATAGTCCGGGTTCTCTCCGTCCTCTACCCATGAGAACCCCGGGATGAACCAACCCCGTGGGACCCACCAGGTCCGGGGACCCACTCTTCGACCCCGGGCCCAGGCGCTGTATCCGGCAAAATACTGGACCCACTCGTGGCTTGGGTACCCATGGGGATTCAGGTAGATGTCCGGGAGCCAGGCCTCTCTGATCATTTCCCGGGCCATGGATTCGGGATAGATGGGATCATCCGAACTCCCCCCGCTGGTCGCATCGGACCCGAGAGCCCCGGGGCGCCCGGCGTGGAGCATGTGGTCTGGATTCACAAGCTGCCGGGCATAGGCAAGGGCTACTCCGTCGGGATTCGTGATGGGTTGGAGGACGACGTTGACCTTGTTCAGCATCTCCCGATACGCGGAATCCGTTACCAGGAGCTCACCCAGCTTGAGGATGTGGCTGGTGCTGGAAACCTCGTTCGCGTGCTCCCGGCCGGACACGAAGAGGGTCGGTTTCAGGGCGTTCAGCTTTGCCTGGGAAACGTACTTCGAATCGTGTGGCGGGAGGAAATCAGCCGCCCAGACCCGATTTCCCAGGAAGGAGTTGGTGAGGTAGTAGACGTCCACCCCTGGGAAGGTCCCCAACTTGCCTAAAAGGGCCTCGTTCTCCTCGAGGGAGATGGGTGTGTCCCACTGGACCATTGCTTCGCCCCCGTGGGTCCACCCCCCCGCCGTCAGGCGGGGGTTGTCCGTGGATTTGGGATTTCGGCTCCGAGGCAGAACCGCCGTCTTTTGGTAGATGCTGTCCTTCTCCAGCCGGAAGTCCAGCGCCAGCTTCTCGACCCGGTCCCAGGACAGCGCCTCCTCCATGAGGCCTGCCTCATGGAGGTCCTGCAAAGACCGAAGCATTCCCTCCAGGATCTCCACGTTCAGGAACTCCCGGTCGATCCCGGATTCGCTGCTCCGGGCAGCGAACTCCTCATAACGATCCAGGGAATCAGGCACCGTCACCCGGACCATGAGTTGTCGGATTCCCTCCTGGCCGTCAGCGAGGGTAGCCCCAACGAGACCCGGATCCTCAACCGGAAGTGGGGTAAGCTCGTACTCATGGAGCTTCGGCTCGGAGCTTTCCGGGGTCCAGCTTCGAACCACGAGCTTGGGGTTTCCCCTCTCCTTACCCGTCAGGGAAAGGCGGGCCTTCCCGGGCATCCCGGCCCCGGACGGATCCACGAACGGAAGGACCCGGCCGGGGTTGGAGAGAGTCGTCTGATACCTTCCGCCGATGAGGGTGAAAAGTGTGTGGGTCTCGAAGAACAGATCCTCGTGAAGTGCCTCCAGAGAGCTGATGATTTCCTCGTCCACGCCGATCCGATAGTCCGGTTCGCTGAGTCGGAGATCTACCCGGAACTCGTCGAAGAAGGGGGCGTTGTCCCCGGCAGGATCCCCATCCTGGACGTCCATGATATAGGAGATGATCTCACTATAGGTCTCGGTCTGGAGACGGTCCCAGAAGCGCTCCGGATCCGTGACGATTCTCCGATCCAGGAGGGTTTCCCCCCCAGAAGACACAGTGATCCACCCGGTGGTCACACGGACCTGTTCGTATTCGGGGAAAAGGTCGAAGAAGGGCCGCACCACGTAGCGGGGATCAAAGGTTTCTCGGAGGATCATTGCCCCGTCGGCATCACGGGCTTCGAAGGTATAGATGGGATCCTTCTGACGGGTGGCATGGAAGGTCACCACCGAGTCGGAGATTCCCAGCTCCCGGGCCAGAATGGCGTCGATGGGATAAACCTCCTGCAACCACCGGGTCTCGGCCGCGATGGTCTGCCACCTGACTTCCTCGGATTCCTCCAGGGTGTGATAGGTGAGGTCGATGGAGGCGACTGGCTGGCCTCTGAGCTTGGGAAGAAGCACGTCGTTGATCCAGGAGTACCCCTGCTTGTAGGCGCTCAGAACATGAACGGTGACCTCGGAAGCCCCCCGAGCAACAAGGGCGGCCCTGACCTCCTGTTCCAGGGACTCCCGGATCTCCGGAGGCTCGCTTACGCGAATCTCGATCTCCGCTGGGACCCCCGACCTGATGTTCGGATACACTTCGTCCTGGAGGAGTCCCCGGACCTCGTCCACCTCCCAAGGAATGTCCCATTCCTGGACGAAGACGGTATCCCCTACCCCGAAGCCGGTGGGCCACGTTTCAGCTGAAACGTCCGCCCCGGGGAACCGGTCCCGGACGATGGACGCCGCAAGCTCATCCAGTCCCTCGGGGGCTTTCTCGGCGGAAAGCTCCACCTCCACCCTGACCGGTGGATCCTCTGCCATCCGGTCCATCCACGCCCCCAATTTGGTCAGTGCAAGAGCGACCTGGCCTGGGGCCCGCCGTGCCTGAAGAAAGCGACGAACCTCGGGTTCGGCGTCAGCAAGGCGGTGTTCCCCCTTGCCGTGGGTCCAGAGGTAGGGCGCCCGGTAGGCCAGCCATTCGGTGACGGCCGAGAGGCCCAGGTCATCCCCGCCGCCGATCGCCAGGGCATTCCTCTCACCGAAGGCCTCCTCCACGAACTGCACAAAACCCTCTCCAGGACCCACCGAGGTTTCCGGGAGCTTCCCCTCCTCTTGGAGTCGGCGAATCTGGTAATGGTCGGCTCCCAGAAGCACGGGGAATCCCAGACCGGTGGGATCGTTTTCCTGGGCACTCAGTTGCACCAGGGGAAGTCGGATTCCCGCCGTTTCCAGCCCGACGCGGGTAGCGAAATCCACCACAGCGCTGGGTGCCCCACTCCCGCTCAGCGAAACGAAGGCGGCGGTTTCGTCCGGCACCAAATCCCGATTGGTGTCTCTGAACAACCCTCCGACCTGATAGATGTCCGGCAGGGTGAACGATGCGTCGGCTCCCGCTCTGAAGGCCCCGGCATCACGAATCTCCCAGGGCTTCTCCGGACGAAGAGTGACGGTTCGTGCCTGGTCGGGCCCGACGATCCGGACGTCCAGCCGGTGCAAGGCCTGGAACTCGAGATCGGAAAGGGTGGTCTTCCGATCTGGCTTGGCTACCTCGACGGAATCTTTTTCGACCAGGGCTAAGGCAGTGTCCGGTTCGACCAGGGCTAAGGCAGTGTCCGGCTCTTCTCCGGCAGCGGAAACGGTGTCTCGTCCCTCGGCAGAAAGGGTATCCCGCCCGAGGAACGCATCCACGGCAGCATCGAAGGTCGGTCCATCTGGCACGGCGATGACCACCAGAGCCCGGGCGATCCCCGGTCGTGCCCCGTCCACCACGATTTGGTCAAGGGACACTGCAGCATCCTCGAGCCCGTGGTCTTCAGCGAAGGCCTCCACCTTTTCCGCCACCTCTCTCCAGGTGAGGCCATCCGGGGCCCAGACCCCGGGATAGCGGCCGGAGAGATATCCTGCCGCAGCAAGGAGGCCCGTGGCATCATACCCAACGACAGCCAAGGCACCTGCGGCAAAGGTCCCCCTGGCAGGCAGATGGGCCAGCACACCCTGCCCGGGTGCCAGTCCTTGGACAAACCTCTGGGAACCCCCCGGTACGCTTGCACCGTCCACAGCCCCCACCCCCACCAGGAAAACAGGGGACCGGAACACCTGACGAGTTACGGCCAGACCCGCCAACCCTAGATCTGTCGCCGAGGTCTCATAGCCGAAGCGGGCGGCGAGGTTCGCTGCGGCCGCCACTTCGGCTTCCGTCGGCTCGGGGGAGAGAAGGATCCGCAGCTCCAGGTCATCAACGACCCGGTCCCCGTTCCGGTCCTGGAGGACCACTCCGGTATCCAACACGGCCCTGAGGTCAGTGAGAGTCAGGGGTGGTTGTTGAGGAGCCGGGGTCTGCGCATCCAGCAGGGCTGGCAAGGACACCGCAAGCGGCAGGAGAAGAGCCAGGGCCGAAGCACCCCGGGTCGAGAAACCCAGGAGGGCCCGAAGGTGGGCCAGGACCCATGTAAGATTCCTATATGTCATGGTCGTCGGGGTTTGCGGGTCGAAGAGGCCTCCCGAATTCAGAGGGCCTTCCGACCTCAGTTCAACCAGGGACCCGCCGAGGTGCGAAACCCACCGGAAAGTACTTGGCGGCTCCCACCTCCGCAGCACCCCTCTCTTGAGGTGGCGGCAGAACCCGCAACTTCCTCGGCAATTGCTGTTGCGCAGCGGGCCCAGCCCGTTAAGATCTGTCCATGCCTACCAATGCCCCTCGCCTGAGCAGGGAAGGCTACAACCTGCAGCGGTCCGTGATGCGCGACCTCCTGCGCTTCGCGGTGGACCCGAATGTGATCTCACTGGCTGGCGGCCTTCCGGCCAGTGAATGTCTGCCCCTGGACGGACTCAAGGAGTGTCTCGACACCGTCCTGACCAGAGACGGAGCTCGGGCCCTGCAATACAGCCCCCAGCACCTGGGTCTCCGCGTTTGGATCGCCGACTACATGGGGTCCCGGGGTGTATCCTGCACAGCCGAAGAAGTCTTCATTACGAATGGGAACCAACACGGCCTCGCCATCCTGTCCCGCCTGTTCCTGGACCCGGGCCAGCCAGCGGTCATCGAGGAAGTCACCTTCACGGGAATCCATCAGATCACGGGCGGCCGAGACGCGGAGGTCCGGACTGTCCCGACGGATCTCGACTCCGGCGTGGTCGTCGAGAGCTTCGAGGAAGCCCTCAAAGCCTCTCCGACTCCCAGGCTCGCGGTACTGATCACCGATTTCCACAATCCGCTCGGGGTGTCCATTGCCGAGGAGAAAAGGGCGGAGTTGGCCCGTTTGGCGGCGAAATACGAGGTCCCGCTCATCGAAGACGATCCCTACGCACCCCTGCGGTTCAGGGGGAGAGCCTTACCTCCCATAAAGGCCTACGACGAAGCGGGGATGGTGTTCTACCTCGGGTCGTTTTCCAAGATGCTGGCCCCCGCCCTCCGATTGGGGTGGATTGTGGCTCCCGCTGAGCTAATGCCCAGAATCACTACCCTCCGGGAGTCCTTCGACCTGGAGTCCTCCACCCTATTCCAGCGGGCCGTCGCCGAGTTCCTTAGCCAGGGACGGCTGGAGCCCCACCTGGAAAAGATCACGGCAGCCCACGGAGAGCGATGCGACACCATGCTCCGGGCCCTGGAGGAACACCTCTCGGACGTGGCTCGTTGGAGCAAACCCGACGGGGGCGTTTTTGTGTGGGTATCCCTTCCCGAGCGGTTGGACACTACGGAGATGTTCCACGAAGCCATAAAGCGGCAGGTCGCCTACATCCCTGGCGGTGTTTTTTCCGTTGGCGGCAGCACGAAGAACGCCCTTCGTCTGAACTTCAGCAACGTCAAGCCCGAGGCCATTGAAGAGGGGGTCGCACGGTTGGCCGATGTGATCAGGGCCGCCCTCCGGCCGTGACCTGTCCCAAACCATGGCCCAGCCCTCCCCCTGACCCAATCCAAACCCTGACCCAATCCAAACCATGACCCAACCCGGAGGCAGACGGTGATCGACTTCACCCTCACCGAGGACCAGGAAGCTCTGCGCGATTTGGTTCGTGACTTCGCCGCCAAAGAGATCGCCCCTCTCGCCCCGACCCTGGATGAAGAGCAGCGGCACAGCCCCGAAATCGTTCAGAAGTACTTCGACATCGGGTTTCTCCATTACGCCGTTCCCGAGGATTACGGGGGCGCAGGTCTCGGGACTCTGGACGGGTGCCTGTTCACCGAAGAATTGGGCGCCGCATGTGGCGGAATCGCCTGCGTGCTGGGTGGGAATACCCTGGGCCTGACGCCACTCCTCATCGCTGGCAGTGACGAGCTCAAGGGCGAACTCCTCCCTCCCCACACGGAGGGGCCGAACCTGGCAGCGTTCTGCCTGACGGAAGCCGGAGCCGGGTCCGATGCCGGAGCCATGCGCTCCGCAGCCCGGGTGGAAGGTGACGAATACGTCATCAACGGAACCAAGAGCTTCATCACCAACGGAAGCGTGGCCAGCATCTACTCGGTCTTCGCCATGGAAGCCGCGGATCTCGGAAACAAAGGCTTCTCGGCATTCATGGTCCCGGCCGGCACCCCGGGCATCACCATCGGAAAGAAAGAAAACAAGATGGGGCAACGGACCGCAGACACCCGGGAAGTGATCTTCCAGGACGTGCGGATCCCTGCCCGATACCGGTTGGGCAGAGGGCTAGACGGATTCAAGATCGCCATGATGACCTTGGACGAATCCCGAGCCACCGTGGGAGCCGCCGCCGTCGGGATCGCCCGGGCGGCCCTGGAAGTTGCCACGCAATACGCGAAAGAGCGGGTTCAGTTCGGGAAGCCCATCGCCGGCCATCAGGCCATCCAATTCATGCTGGCGAATATGGCCATGAAAGTGAACGCAGGACGCCTCCTCTGTTGGCACGCCGCATGGCTTAAGGACAACGGCCACCGGAACACGATGGAGTCGGCCATGGCCAAGTGCTTCACAGGAGACATGGCCATGGAGGTGACCACGGATGCCGTGCAGATCCTGGGCGGGTACGGTTACATGAAGGACTACCCGGTAGAGAAATACATGCGGGACGCCAAGCTCCACCAGATCTACGAAGGCACCAACGAGATCCAGCGCATGGTCATTGCCAGGGCGCTTTTGGGTTAGAGAGGCTTGAGATGAACATACTGAAGACCCGTGGTTCACGGTTGTGGGTCGCCTCGGCGGCGGCCCTCTCCCTCCTCGCCCTCTCCTGCTCCCCCGGTGTGCCGGTGAGTGCCGGGGACGTGGTGGCCGATCACGCCATGGTGGCGTCGGCCCACCCCGCGGCCTCAGCCGCGGGCGTCGAAATCCTCCAGAAGGGGGGGAACGCGGTGGACGCCGCAGTGGCGACGGCCTTCGCCCTGGCCCTGGCGGAGCCCAACACCTCGGGGCTGGGTGGGGGAGGGTTCATGGTCATCAAGCTGGCCGGCGTCCCTGAGCCCATCATGGTGAACTACCGGGAGGAGGCGCCTGCGGGGGCCACGCCCGACTACTACTACGCCCCCGAGGTGGACTTCTCCGACTGGACCTCCCACGGCCCCAACGCCTCCGGCGTCCCGGGGATGGTGGCGGGGGCGGCTTTGGCCCTGGAACGGTACGGCACCATGACCCTGGCGGAGGTGTTGGCGCCCGCCATCCGCCTCTGCCGTGAGGGGATCGAAGTCTCCCCCCTTCTGAACGGGATGATCCTGGACAACCTTGACAAACTCGGGGCGTTCCCCGCTGCCGCGGCCATCTACACCCCCGACGGGTTCCCGCTGGAGCCGGGAGACACCCTGCGCAACCTTGACCTGGCCCACTCCATGGAGCTGATCGCAGCCCAGGGCCCGTCGGTCTTTTACGAGGGCGAGATCGGCCAGGCCATCGTGGCGGAGATTCAGGGGCTGGGCGGGATCATTACCATGGAAGACCTCAGGAATTACGAGGCCCAGATCAGGACCCCCGTCACGGGGAGCTACCGGGGCTACGACATCATCACCGCCGGCCCCCCGGCCGTGGGAGGAACTCACGTCATAGAGCTCCTCAACATCATGGAAGGCTACGAAGTGGCGGGGATGGGCACCGGAAGCGCCCCCTATCTTCATACCCTGGCCGAAGCCCAGAAGATGATCTTCGCCGACAAGGCGGTGAACGCGGGGGACCCGGACTTCTTCACCATTCCCAGCGCCACCCTTACAGCCAAGGACTACGCCCAGGGGCTCAGGGAGAGGATCCGGGAGGGTGAGGCCCGCTTCGACTACGAGGCGCCCAACCTCGTCGCCAGGGAGAGCGGGAGCACCACGCACCTTTCGGTGGTGGACGGGGCTGGGAACGTGGTGGCCCTTACCCAGAGCATCAACTTCTTCTTCGGCTCCGGGGTGGTGGTCTCCGGGACGGGAATCCTCATGAACAACCACATGGCGGATTTCGATGCCCGGGACGGCGGGCCCAACGCTGTGGGGCCCGGGAAGCGGCCCGTAAGCAACATGGCCCCGACAATCGTGCTGAAGGACGGGGAGCCCTTCCTAACCGTGGGCTCTCCGGGGGCCGCACGGATCATTTCCGCCCTGGGGCAGATCGTCATGAACTTGGTGGATTTCGGGATGGGGTTGGACGACGCGATCGAGGCCCCCCGGGTTCACATCACCGGAAGGACTCTGGCCATCGAGGGGCGCATCTCCCCCGACGTGGTGCAGACGTTGGAATCGTGGGGGCACACCGTGAGAATGTACCCCGACTGGGACTCCTACTTCGGGGGAGCCCAGGGGGTCCTGGTGGACATCGGGAAGGGGAAGCTTTACGGGGGAGCCGACTCCCGCCGGGACGGGGTGGCGGTGGGGTACTGAGGAACCCTCGCCTGGAAGGCGAGGAGTTCAAGGGGTGTCGAGTGGGAGTCGCCTGTCGTCGGCGATCTGCTCGCATTCCTGTCGATCAGGGCACGGGCATTTCAACATCATCCATCGCGACACGGCTCCATCCCAGAGCCCAACCTCTATCCGGCTTCCCCCTTTATCTCTGCATCCCGAGTGTTGAGAGCCCGGCGGATGGCTTTCACCGCGCGAGCCGGCACACCGTAGGTGCCAGCGAACCGTTCCCAATCGGCGATCGCGGAACGAGCCCTCTCCAGAAGACGTTGGGGCTTCTTGATACCAAAATCCCGGGCTAGCCCCACGAGGCCCGCTTCTCGGGTGCCCGTCGTCCGGTCCCGGATGCGGAGCTGGTGCGTTCGGGTCCACCCCTCCCCGTAGGCGAAAGTGACATCATAGGCTGGCGTGAGTGCCCACCTGCCCGATGGGTCCATGTGGAAGGAGAGGTTCTTGACGTGGTCGTCCTGGTTAATGGCCATCACGTTGAAGACCATGCGCTGGAACGCCTGCCGGAGAGAGTCGTAGGCCATGCCAAGGCGGAGGACGGTGCGGAAATACTCCTCATATGAACTCGCACCGGGTTCGTTGTAGTCAACATGAATCATGCCGCCGAAGGTGTGCTGGTGAAGGCGCCCCCCACCCCGGATGTCGAATCGGTGGACCAGCAGATGGACGTACCCTTCGATCTCCAGCACATCGATTGCCCCCATCTCCACCCCGGCTGCGACGGCCATGTCCCGGTAAGCCGCTTCGACCCGGTTGAAGTGTTGGGGAGGCCCAAGAGCCTCAACCCCCTTCTCGCCTCCCACACCATCGAACTTGACGATGCAGGGGACTTCCCCGGCACCGGCGGGAGCCCCGCCCGACCGGATTGTTCTCGATTCGGGGTCGAAGAGGACAATGGCTTTGGGGCGCTGCCCCCCGGCCGAGGACCCGATGCGGTAGATCTCGGGAATCGCGACCTCGACTTCGCCCTGCACGATCCGGCGTGCGTCATGGGCGAGAGCCTGGACTTCCATGGCCTCCTGTTCGCCCGGGCGAGTGGGTGCTTCCTCCGCTGGGTGAAAAGAGAGGGCGCCAAGAGCACGCTCCCCCACGTAGAGCAGCTGATGAACAGGGCTGAACGCGCGCCTGGACTCGCCGCGGGTTTCGTAGTAGGCCCGAATGACGCTGCGCCCGAAGGCATCCGGAAGTGCGTCGGAGAACACCCCGGGTAGCCCCAGGAATGCAGGCAACCGCCTCAGCGCATCGAAGCTCAGGGGCCCGGCGAGGCGGGTCGGGAGATGGATGGGAGAGATCTCGAGGCCCCGTCGTCGGAAGTCATCCGAGTACTCGAAAATGATCCGGCCGGTCTCCAATTCGACGAGCGCCCCGACCGTGGTGCCCCACAGCCGGATTTCGGCTTCCGCGTAGACAGGGCGCTCTTCAGCCACGGCTCTTTCCCTTCCGGACCTTCAAACGGGCCATGGGCGAGATCTCAGGGGGAGGGATGAAGCTCTCCAGTGCGGCCATCTCGCCATAGACCCGCAGGAGCCGGACCAACGTGAGGAGGGTGGGGTTGCCTCCCTTCTCGGCGTGGTAGAGGGTGTTTCGGCCCAGACCCGCCCGTTCGGCTGCCTCCGACTGCGTGAGTCGCCTCGCCTCGCGGAGGGCTTCCAGCCGCTGGCCGATGAACTCCAGGATCTCCCGGTCCGTAGCCGTCCCGTCACTTATAGTGTGCATCCTGCCTCTCCAGGCACCCATTTGTACCGTTTACCGAACATCGTGACACCTGGCAAGGTACTCAGAAAGGGATCCGGCAGCAAGACAGCTGGTCGTTATATTGTGACAAGTAGAGGAAATAGAAGGTGCTTGCACCGTTTAAGGTACAAAATGGATGGCAAGTCTCATCGTGCTCCGTGAAGGCCACATCCACCCAGGTCCTCGGGACACTCTGAGTGGCCTGGAAGGAGGACAAGGAGCCAGGAGGAAGGCTCTTCGGGAAGGCGGGGGTGAGGCTGACCGAGGGCGTCACCCGTCCGGGTGCCCGAGGAAGGCCCCCACCCCCCGCTCCTGAACCTCCGTCCACGAGGGGAGACCCTCCAGCACCACGGCCTGGTCAGGCTCCATCTCCTCCAGGCTCCCCAGGATTGCCTGGATGCCGCCCAGGTGGCGGGCCACCCGGACGCTGATGGGGATCCCCTCATCGGTGTAGGGGATGAAGAGGCGCCCCAGTGCCTCTGCCTTCAGGTAGAACTTGTCCTTCCCGCCCACCACCAACTCCGCCGTGGGGCGTCCCTTCAGACGTCCCTGCACCGGATTGGGGGTCTCCAGGAGGAAGGCACGGATGCCGGCGGCGTCCCCCCACTCACGGTGGCTCAGCCCTCTCAGGTTCTGGGGAGAGGCCTCCAGCCGCAGGTCCAGCCCGTCGAATTGGAGGTTCATCTGCGCCACTGCCGCCACTTCGGCGCTGTTCTCGTGGAAGACGATGGCGTTGATGACGGGGTACTCCGGGGAGGACTCGTGCAGGTCGATCCCGATGGTGATCCCCTCCTGGCGGATCACCTCCATGATCCCGTATGCGATCCGCTCGGTCAGGTTGCCGTCGGCCCGTCCCGGGTAACAGCGATTCAAGTTCCGGGCTTCGGGGCCGGACACGATCTGCCCTGCGGGGGTCTCGAAGAGGGTGGGATCCGGCCACTGGTCGATGGGATTGGTGGCCCGTGATCCCAGGCGGAAGCTCCGCCGACCCCCGGTGACCTCGATGGAGTAGCGCTGGGGATTCCCCTCCTGGGGCTCGTTGCTGGTGAAGGCGCTGGAATTGGCCCGGGGAATCACCACCACCTTCCCCTTCCGCACCGTCAAGTTCTCCACCAGGAGGAGCGCCGTGATGAACCCGGCTGCCTCGTTTGCATGGGTCCCACCGAGGACGAGGACGCTGGCCCCGGCCTCTTCCCCTTCATAGACGAAGACGTCGGTATCCCCCGGCGTGTCCTTCACCCCGGGAAAATAGTCGCTCAGGAGTGCCCGCTGGGTCAGACCGGGGCTGGGATACAGGGCCTCCTCCTCCCGCATGTCCAGGAAGGACACGCCGGCCCACATCCCTGCCGCCACCCCGGCCGCAAGGAGGATGGCGGCCGAGATCCGATTTCCCTTCCAGTCGCCGATGCCCTTGCCCATGGTCAGATCCTCCTCACTTGATCATGAGAAGGCGAAGGACGAACAGAACCAGCACGGCCACGGCCGCCGCCTGATTCCAAACGTTCTTCTCCCGGAAGAGGTAGCGCGCGATGAAGATCGCGAAGAACAGGGCGATCAGGCGGTAGAGGAGATCCATCGCTTCCTCGGCTCCCGGGGCCCGCTTTCGATCCTCACAGGAGGATCCTCTCCAGAGGCGTGGCCAGGAGAAGCACCGCAAGCCCCATGGCCAGAATGAAGAGGGCCGGGACGATGCAGTAGCGCATGACCTTCATGTACTGCTTCTCCTCCACCACCTGGGCCGCGAAGATCCCCGCCAGGGCGGTGGGGGGAACCAGGTCCCCCAGGCTGGCGATGGCCGACAGAGCGGTGGAGGTGAGGATGGCGTTCTTCCCGATGAGGGCCAGGACGAAGGGAACCCCCAGGATCGAGGCCGACCCGAAGGAGGAGACGCCGCCGAAGGCTACCATCCCCAGGGACATGGCCGGGTAGAGCAGGACGCTGGGAAGGGAGAGGAGGGACACCACCGTCCACCCCCGGCCCCCCGTTAGCGTCATGATCTGGATAAACATCCCCACCCCCACCAGGATGGCCAAGATGGGCATGGCCTCCTCCACCGCCTTCTGGGTCACGGACCAGAAGTTGAAGCGCCGGCCACAGACGATCCCAAGGAGGCTCCCCAGCATGAAGATCCCCGGGATGCCCAGGTCGGGGATGTATTGCACCAGCGTCCGCTGTCCCGCCATGAGCCCCAGCACCACCACCAGGGGAAGGATGAGCCGCCACCCGTACTCCGGGAACCAGGAGCGCGGAAGGATGGTCTCCAGCTCCTCCAGCTCCAAAACCCGCACGTCCTTGTACCCGATCCACAGGGGGATGGCGATGGCCGGGGGAATCACCAGGACCAGGAGGGGTAGGGTCACTCCCACATAGGGCATGTCCACCCCACCCCCCATGATCATCACCAGGATGTTGATGGGAGGGGCGATCATCCCGAGGATGGCGGCCATGGCGATGAGGGCCCCGGTTTTCAGATGGGAGAGCCCCAGCCTCATGAGCACCGGCGCCACCAGGGGCCCCGCCGTCAGCACGCTCACGGTGGACGACCCGGTGATCATCCCGGGGAACATGATCACCGCAGTGGAGGTGAAGAGGAGGAGAGCCTTGCGGCGGTGGAAGGTTCGAAGGAGGAAGGCCGCCAGGGAGTCCAGCGTGCCGATGGCCTGGAGGACCTTCATGAAGAGGATGGCGGAGAGGATGATGAGGATGACGTCGAAGTAGCCGAAGCTCCCCTCGATGAGGTGCCGGACCGGCACCCCCTCCCCTCCGGCCAGCGCACCGGCCACGGCAGCCAGGATGAGGCTGATGCCGATGGGGAGCTTGCCGAGGGCGGCGGCCAGGACAAAGGCCACCGCCATGACCAGGAAGACCAGGGATTCCGGCAAGGAGTGCGCTCCTTCCCCTACCCCCGACCCCTCATCCTGCGCCCTGGAAGGCGGCCTTCAGCACCTCGGTGCCGTCGGCGGTCCTCTCCAGCTCGTGGAGGGGGATCTTCTTCTCCCCGCAGATGCTGGTGAAGAGACCGTCCTGGTTTCCGGACTTCACGATCAGGGCCCACTGGGCCGAGGGGAGGTACTCGGTGATCATTTCATCGGTGAGTTCGCCCCGGCGCTGCTCGCCACCCAGATGGAGGAGGAGGACTGGGATGTTCCGCCGGGCCGCCTCCGCCAGGAGGGACCTGACCCGCTCCTTCTCCTTGTTCGTGTCGATTCCGGCGGCCCCCAGCCCCTTGAGGCTCGCTCCCACCACGATGGCCAGGGTCTTGAAGCTGGCCAACTCCCCGGGGGCGGCAAGGGGGGACAGGGTGTGCTCGATCCCGGCCCGGCGGGCCAGGACGGTGGCGAGCTGCACGTCGGGGCTCTGCCCCGCCGAGGTGATGAGGAGGGGGCCTTGGAAACCCTGGCCCTGGAGCGGAGCCGGTGCGCCGGAAAGTAGGAAAACGGCCAACATGGCAAGAGTGCCAAGGGCGGATCTATTCGTCATCGTGACCTCGCAGTAGGACAGGTCCGGGAAGCTATTTCCCCCGCCGGACCGTTGTCAAACAACGGCCTTGGGGGGACTCAGCAGCGGAGGGTCAAAGGACCACCGGGTGGAGGAAACCAACCCTCTTTTCAAGGGCCTGCAAGCAATTCCGGCCCGGCCTGGATCACGAAATCCGCTCCGATCTGTCTCGGCTGAAACCCCCACCACCCCCCTCTCGCCTCACTCCTGCGGGGCCCTGGGCCACGGGTCCACAACAGCTGCGCTACTCCGCCCGAACCCGCTCCACCACCATATCACCCATCTGGATTGTGCCGATCCCGCTCCGGGCATCGGCGGAGGGCACCGCGCCACTCCTGAGCAGGCCGGCCATGGCGTTCTCAACCCGTGCTGCTGCCGCGGTCTCTCCCAGAAAGTCCAGCATCATCTGGATGGAGGCTACCATCCCGAGGGGGCAGGCCACGTTCTTTCCCGCATGTTTGGGAGCCGAGCCGTGGATGGGCTCGAACATGGAGGTCCTTCCGGGATGGATGTTCCCGGAAGCGGCGATCCCCATGCCACCCTGGAGCATGGCCGCCAGGTCGGTGATGATGTCCCCGAAGAGATTCGTGGTGACGATCACGTCGAACCACTCCGGATTCTTGATCATCCACATGCAGCAGGCGTCCACGTAGGCATGGTCAGTCGCCACATTCGGGAAGTCTTTCGCCACCGAAGCGAAGGATCGGGTCCAGATGTCCTGGGGCCTTATGGCGTTGGCCTTATCCACCAGGGTCACCTTGGGTTTGTGCCCACCGCCCTTCTCTTGTGCCCGCTTTTCGGCGATCTCGAAGGCATACCGTGAGGCCCGTTCGCACCCCTTCCAGGTGTACACCCCGTTCACCAGAGCGACCTCATCCGGAGTCCCCTTCTTCAGGTGCCCACCGATCTGGGAATACATCCCCTCGGTATTCTCCCGGACCACAGTGAAGTCGATATCTTCTGGCCCCTTTCCCTTCAAGGGGCAGAGGTGCTCGGAATAGAGCTTGATGGGACGGAGGTTGATGTACAGGTCCAACCCGAACCGAAGACCGAGGATCACGGCCCGCTCCACCAACCCCGGCTCCACGTCCGGATGCCCGATGGCACCCAGGAGAAAAGCGTCCAACGTCCGCCACTCGTCGATGACGGAATCGGGCACCAGTTCCTTCGTCTTTAGATAATGCTCGCTGTCATAGGGGTATTCGATGAGTTCATACCCAAACCCTTCAACGGCGGCCACCGCCTCCAGCACCTTCAACCCCTCCCGCATGACCTCGGGACCGATCCCGTCTCCCCCCAAGATTCCGATGTTGTAGGATTTCATTCCCAGACCTCTGGTGGAGTTCGATGTGACGTGCCGGCCCTCACCGGCGTGGCGGAAAACAAGCTACTCCCTACGGACCGGATCCGCGACGGCGACGTCCACGGTCCGCCAAGGCATCGGCCTCGAACCGACCCGAAAGATCACAGACCCCTCCTGAAGGGACTGCCGTAGCCTCTTGGCAGTGAGATGATTCCGAACGTCGGCGAAGCCCAGGCGGGCCGGAATGCCCTGGACCCTTGCGGCCGCAGCCAGAAGAACCGCTTTGGCGATGCAGAAGCCGTAACCCCGGGCCAACAGGGCACTCGCCTTCATGGCCTCGGGGTTGAGATCGATTCGGTACGGATCGTAGCGAAACTCGTCCTGGACGGCGTAGTAGAGGGACACTGCCTTTTCTCGGTCCGTCGCCGGACCTTCCACGGTGGGCGCCGGGCTTCCTCAGCGGGATGCCGGGGGTCCTCCGCGGGATGCCGGGGGTCCTCCGCGGGATGCCTTGGGTCCGGCAACCCTCTCCGAAAACCGAATCACCGCGGGGTGATCCGAGTCGATGTAGAGGCCGGGCCGGAGGAAATCCTCCGTGGCGGCCTTTCCTGAATCCATGGATACCCTTTGTCGATCGGCCGACCTGGCAGTAGAGTGTCCCAATGTACGGGCGCCGTGGCGGCCTCAGCGAAGCCGGGCGGCGGAGGGCGGGATCCATCCGAAAGGGAAGGACCCGCCCGGGGGAAGAACCCGCGAAAGAGGAGCGAGGCACGTGGCGATGACGTTGATGTCCGGCAATGAAGCCATCGCCCAGGGGGCATGGGAGGCCGGGGTACGCTTCGCCGCCGGGTACCCAGGGACTCCCAGCACGGAAGTCCTGGAGAACCTGGTACGCTATGAAGGGGTGGACGCCCATTGGTCCACCAACGAGAAGGTAGCCTTCGACGAGGGGATGGGAGCGGCCCTGGGAGGGATCCGTACGCTGGTGACAATGAAGCACGTGGGCCTGAACGTGGCGGCGGACCCCTTCATGGTCTTTCCCTATGCCGGTACCAATGCGGGCTTCGTCGTTCTGGTGGCCGACGATCCTGGGATGTACTCCTCCCAGAACGAACAGGACAGCCGGTACTTCGCCAAGATGGGGAAGGTGCCACTCCTGGAGCC
>JBDRDQ010000238.1:0-2922 GCA_043820695.1 Gemmatimonadota bacterium
CACCCGGAGCCACGTGCCGGCGAATGGATCGGGCCGCAAGAGTGAGCCGCTCCAGGGTCCGGACATATCCAATGCTCGAGAAGAGGCAAAGCACCGCGTCATAGGTGGACCCCAGGTCGAAGCTGGCCATGTCCCCACGGAAAAACCTCCCCTTGGGGCACCGCTCCCGTGCGATCTCCAGGGACCCCGACTCGATGTCCAACCCATCCACCATGAACCCATGCTCGGCCACAAGAGCGGCGGCGTGCCGGCCCGTTCCGCACCCAACGTCCAGGAGCCTCTCGGCGGAGGGGCACTTTTGCCGAAGCAGCGCCGCAACCTGGGCTGCTTCCGCCTCGAAGTCCTTGAACTCGGAATAGATGAAGTCGTACAGTTCGGTTGATTCGGAAAACATGCTCCCCTCCGGGCCCCAAGGTGTACCTTCGCCGCGTCCGACAGCAAGGTGCGGGACCCCATCTTGCCGTCAGCATGCTGGGTCAGCACGTTGACTCCAACCTGGACCTTCGCCCAGACCCGTCGTTTCAGACTTCGGAGTTCGTCATGCGATACGCTCCATTCATTCTGGCCGTCCTCTGCCTGAACCTCCCTGCAAGGCCGGAATCGGTCGATGCCCAACAGCCCCACGCTCCCGGATCGGTTACGGCCGAGGATTATTCCCGGGCAGAGGGCTTTCTCAACGCAGCGATGGGGCCGTTGGTCTTAGGCACCGGCATACGGCCGACCTGGGTGGAGGACGGTCGATTCTGGTACCGGAACACCTTCTCGGGAGGGACCGAGATCATCATGGTGGACCCTGAGAGGCGAACTCGAACCAGAGCTTTTGACCACGAGCGGATGGCGGAGGCCCTTTCCGAGGCCTCCGGAAGTCCCCAGAACCCATTTGACCTTCCATTCTCGGCCGTCGAGCCCGGAGCCAATGCACGGTACGTCGCCTTCGAGGTGGACGAGGCTCGGTTTGTCTGCGACACCCAGACCCTCACCTGTCGGAAACTGACTGTGATGCCTGCCGCCGAGCCGCCATCGGAAGCTCCGAGTATGGGCCGCGGCTCCCCCGACGTTCCCTCCCCCGACGGTACCAAGGCCGTCTTCATCCGGAACCAGAACCTATGGATGAGGAACACCCGGACCGGGGAGGAGACCCAACTCACCACCGACGGGGTGGAGGACTTCGGGTACGCGACAAACAATGCCGGTTGGACCAAGAGCGACAGGCCCGTGCTTCTTTGGTCCCCCGACTCGAAAAAGATCGCCACTTTCCAGCATGACGGACGGGGAGTGGGAATGATGTACCTGGTCTCCACCGCCGTGGGCCATCCGGAGCTGGAGGCCTGGAAATACCCTCTTCCTGAAGACTCGGTGATCTTCAGGATCCACCGGGTGGTCATCCATGTGGACGGCCCCGGCTCCCCCCGTGTGGTGCGCCTGGACATGCCTCCCGACCAGCACCGCTCCACCATCTGCGACCATATTGTCTGCAATGGCGCCTTCTCCGACGTGGAATGGGCTCCCGACGGATCCCAGCTGGCCTTCGTCTCCTCTTCAAGGGATCACAAAGAAGCCCACCTACGTGTGGCAAACCCCGAGACAGGGGCAGTCAGGGACGTAATGAATGAGAAGGTCGAGACCTTTTTCGAGTCCGGAGAGGACATGGTGAACTGGCACTTCTTCCCCGAGTACGAGGAAGTGATCTGGTTTTCCGAACGAACCGACTGGGGACACCTGTATCTCCATGACCTTCGAACGGGAGAGTTGAAGCACCCCATCACCTCCGGTGACTGGCGAGTCCTGCAACTTCGGCACATCGATCGGGAAGGCCGGTTGCTTTTTTTCACCGGCTCTGGCCGGGAACCCGGAGACCCCTACTTCCAATACTTCTACTCCGTGAGCATGGACGGGGGAAACGTCCGCCTCCTTACCCCGGACAGCGCCAACCACGACATCACCCTCTCACCCGAGGGCGACTACTTCATCGACGCCTACTCCACGCCGCTGGATCCCGGGGCCACGGTTGTGAAGGACATGCGAGGACGGGAGCGGGTGAGGTTGGAGACCGGAAATCTCTCCAAACTGGAGGCGGCCGGGTGGCAGCCACCGATCCCCTTCAGCGTGAAGGCCCGAGATGGGGTCACGGACCTCTATGGGATCATGTTCAAACCGTCCCACCTGGACCCCGACCTGAAATACCCGGTTGTGAACTACCTCTACCCAGGCCCCCAATCGGGGAGCGTGGGAAGCCGAAGCTTCGCCGCAGCAAGACGCGAGCATCAGGCCATGGCGGAGTTGGGCTTCATCGTCGTCACCCTGGATACCATGGGAACCCCGGGGCGTTCCAAGTCCTTCCACGAGGCCTATTACGGGAACATGGGGGACAACGGTCTTCCGGATCAGATTGCGGCCATCAAACAACTCGCCGCCCAGCACCCCTGGATGGATTTGGACCGGGTGGGAATCTGGGGTCACTCGGGAGGGGGCTTCGCATCCACCACCGGCATCCTCCGTTATCCCGACTTTTACAGGGTTGCCGTAAGCCAGGCCGGGAATCACGATAACCGGAACTACGAGGACGATTGGGGGGAGAAGTGGCAGGGGCTCCTGGAAACGTACGCCGACGGCACCACCAACTACGACAACCAGGCCAACCAGTTGATCGCCGGGAATCTGAAAGGGAAGCTCCTGTTGGCCCACGGCACCATGGACAACAACGTGCCTCCCAATAACACTATGGTGGTCGTGGATGCCCTCATCGAAGCCAACAAGGATTTCGACTTCATCCTCTTTCCCAACCGCCGCCATGGGTTCGGGAATGAGCCCTACATGATGCGACGACGGTGGGACTACTTCGTGACCCACCTCCTGGGAGCCGAACCGCCCAAGGAGTTCACGATGGGCGGAGCGCGTTGAACGAAGGATAAGGCATCGGCG
>JBDRDQ010000239.1:0-34065 GCA_043820695.1 Gemmatimonadota bacterium
CGGCCCGGCAGCCCGGGATGCCTCTGTCATCGAAAAAGGCCACGATGTGGTTGAGGAAGGTGGCATTCGCCTTCACGGTGCCGTGGCGGCGCTGGAACTCCAGTAGCCTACGGAAGATCTCCCTCAACTCCGGCAAATCCTCTCTTGCGACCGCGTAGCCTTTATCTTGGGTCCGGAGCCAGGTATACGGGCTGAAGTTCATGGAGACCCCCCACTCCAAAGCCAGAGAGGCAAGGCCAAGAGCGTCCCTGAAATTGTCGCTCTGGGTCACGCAATTGAGGGTGATCATCCGGCGCTCCGCCGGTGCGAGGGACCCGATGAGGTCCTTAATGTGATCAAACAACCCCGGAATCATGCGGAACTCGTCATGCCGGTCATCGGGATAGTCCAGAGAGATGCTGTAGGCGTCGATGCCCGCCTCATGGGTCTGGCGAAAGCCCTCGGGAGTCAGAAGAGACGCGTTGGTGACGAGGATCGTGTAGGGGGTGCCATCGGGTTGCCTGAGGGCGCTGATGATGTCCAGGACGTCATCCCTCAGGAGTGGCTCTCCACCGGACACCTGAACCACGGGAGGCGAAAGCTCCCGGTAGATGCGGGCAAAGTCCCCCGGTGAGGCTCGGTTCTCATCGACCGGCCCACCCCTGTGGCAATGTTGGCACTGCGCGTTACAGGCGTGCGTGATTTCGAAGGAGACGCAGAGGGGCTTGTTGCTGAGGATGTTCCTGAAGCCACGCTTGGTGACTGAAGCAAGGCGTCCGGTTTCTGACATCGAGTCCCTCCCTGGAGAGTGTCTGCGGAGCCATTCGGCCGGGGCCTAGTCCCGAAGGCCGACTCTCGTAATAGGACCGGAGTGAACCAGAGGGCAAGGTCTTCGTGCCAACCGGATGGTCTCCGGCAGATGTTCCGCGGAGTCGGAGCCTTGCCTCCCGCTCGTTGCTCCGCGGCTGGACGAACTCCTCTTTTCCCCGCATCATTCCCCTGTTCCGCTCAGGACAACCCGTGACCTTCGAGGCAGAAATGCACACGCCACGCCCCCGGTTCTTACGGACCTTCTTGGTATTCCTTGTGTCGGCCAGCCTCTTCTCTCTCTCCCAGACAGCCCCCGTCTCCGCCCAGGAGTCGGACACCGGGCCCCGGCCCATGACTTTCATGGATGGTCAGCTCATGAAGAATGCGGGTTCCTGGGCTCCGCGCCCGGATGGAGAATGGATGCTGTACACCGTGACGACTCCAGACTGGGAGGAGGCAGAGAGCCAGTCCGACATCCACCTGGTGTCCTTGCGGGAAGGGTTGCCGTCCAATCGGCGGCTCACCTTCACGGAGGGCGACAGCGAGTCCTCTCCCACCTGGGCCCCCGACGGAGTCTCATTCGTTTTTTCCTCCGGTCGCGATGCGGACGGGGAGAGCCGGGGAAGCCAGCTCTACCTGATGAGGATCGACGGGGGGGAAGCACAGAAGATCACGGAAGCCAAAGACGGGGTGTCGGGGTTCGACTTCAGCCCGGATGGCATGTGGCTGGTCTACCGTAGTGGCCCCTCCGGCCAGGCCCAGCTCTATCGGCTCCCGGTTGGGAAGCTGGCCGATGGAGAACCGGTGCAACTCACCGATGGTGAGGCTGGGGTCGACCAGTGGGAATGGGCACCGGACAGCCAAAACATCTACTTCATCCGAGCCGACTCTTTTGACGAGGCCGAGAAAGAGCGCCGGGAGAAGGGGTTCACCGTGGACATCAAGAACATGGTGACACCCCTCTCGAACCTCTGGGTGGTCGGAGTGGAGGGTGGAGAGGCCGCGCAGCTCACCGATGATCCCAACATCAGTGCGGACGACTTCGTTCTCTCGGACGACGGGAAATGGATCGGGATCACCGGAGGATCCGCGAAGCGGTACGAGCGGAACATCACCAGTGCCGGCCTCTACGGCGATCTCTTTCTTCTTGAAACCGCCACCGGCCAAATTGAGCGCCTTACGGACAACTACGAGGTGGGAGAGGGTGGAATCACCTTTTCTCCCGATGGAAGGTGGGTGGTTTTCGGCGCTCCCGAAGACATGACCCGCTACACCATGACGGAAACCAAGGCCTACATCCGGGCGGTAACCGACCGGGGCGGGCCCTTCAGGATGTTGGGATCCGAATTTGACGGAGGCGTCCGGGGCGGATTCTGGTCGGACGACGGCAAGACGGTGTACTTCGGGGCCGGCATGAAGGTGACGAACCAGCTCATGGCCCTGGACATCGAGACCGGAGACGTCCGGCAAATCACCCATGAGCAGGCATCCCTCTCCGTGAGCAGGGACGAAGATTCCGGGCGCTACCTGATCAGCTACCAGGATCCGAAGACACCCTCTACCCTTTTCACCATCGCCGGCCTGGATCAACTCAACGACCGCACTTCCTGGGTCCAACTGGTGGACGTGAACCCACAGGCGAGTGAATGGGCTCTTGGGGATGAGGTGGAAGTCGAGTGGACTTCCACAGATGGAAAGACCGCCGGGGGAGTCTTAACCTATCCCGTGGGTTATGAGGAAGGGACTCGGTACCCCCTGGTGGTCACCATCCATGGGGGCCCCGCCTCCGCGGACGTGCTCGGATTCAACACCAGCGCCCAGGTCTACGCCGGAGCGGGATACGCCGTCCTGAGACCCAACTACCGAGGTTCGACGAACTACGGGAACGCCCACCGGACGGACATCGTCGGCGATTATTTCACCCTCGGGTTCGACGACATCATGACCGGGGTTGATTACCTCATCGGCCAGCGCATCGTCGATGGGGACCGCATGGGAGCGTTCGGCTGGAGCGCCGGTGGCCACTGGTCCAACTGGATTCTGACCCACACGGATCGGTTCAAGGCCATCAGCTCCGGGGCCGGCACCATGAACTGGATAAGCATGTATGCGCAGAGCGACGTGCAGCGGAACCGGCAGTTCTATTTGGGTGATGGGTTCCTCTACGAGGACTTCGACAGCTACTGGGACCAGTCACCCCTGAAGTACATCATGAATGCCAAGACGCCCACCATGATCCACGTGGTGGAAGGTGATCCCCGGGTTCCAAGTCCTCAATCGGTGGAGCTCCACATGGCCCTCAAGAAGTTGGGGGTGCCGACGGAGCTCTTCATGTACCCGGGGCGAAGTCACGGAATACCCGATGCCCGGAACCGTTTGGTCCAGGACGTGAGTGAGATGGCTTGGATGGATTACTATGTGCGGGGGATCGGGGAGAAGTTCGAGTGGGAGCAGGTGTTGAAGACTCTCGAGAAGGAGCCGAAGACCCCCGAGAAGGAGAAGTGATCTGGGCCAGTTGAGCTTCGAGTTCGCTTGGTTTCATCTCAACCGAAGCCTTCCTGGGTTCTTGCCGACTAGGGTTCGGGGTGACCTGATCCGGGGAAGGACTCGCCGAACCGGAGCAGAATCGTGCGGACGCCGCCCCCCTCAATGCTGACGAGGTAGATCCGGTCGTATTCCAGGGATTCGATGGGGGGGCCCGGATCGCCACCCAGGGCCGTCACCAGGTCGTGTGTGGTGTTGCTGTGGCCCACCACCAGGTGGCGACCGGGGCTGGATCGGAGTTCTGCTGCGAATGCATCCAGACCGGAAGGGTCATACATGGCCACTTCGACCCCGGTTGCAGCGGAGGTCGGAAGGGCTGTCTCCCGGGTTCGCCGGTAGTCCGTGGAATGGATGGCAGTGATCCCCGCGTCCCGGAGCATTTCGGCCAGCAGAGCGGATCGGAGGCGTCCCGCCGCCGGGAGAGGGGGGTCCTCGGCCATCGCCGGATCCATGGCCATCTGCGGGTCCATGCCCCCGTCGTCGGCTCGCTCTGCGTGGCGGACCAGGAGGATGGCGGTCTGCTGCTGTGCTTCCCCGGCCTCAGGGCCTGACGGAATCAGGAGGAGAATCGCGATAACCAGGAGGAGGATTGGAAGAAGAAGGACGAGTCTGCCGCGCACGGATTTCCTCCCGAAGCCTTTTAGGGTCGGGTTACCCCCCCGGGCGCATTCCCCAGAGGACGTTCACAATCTTCCACTCTCAGAAGTACACGGAAAGCATCGTGAATACGAAATCGCCATAGGCCCCGAATTCGCTTCTCAGTTGGGGCTCCGGGTCAAAAACCGGCGTGTCACCGAAGGAAAGCAGGGCCCCGGCTGAGAGACGAGTATTCTGGCCGAAGTCGTAGGTGAGGTTGGGGACGAAGGCGCCGCTGGGATCCTGAAGGTTCAAGAGTGCGCTCAGGGCGATGCTCAACCTGTCATTGCCCGGGGTCCAGCTGGCAAGCCCCCCCAGGTTGTGCCGACCCAGGAAGTAGGTTTCACCTTGTGCGTAGCGAGGATCCGCCAAAACGTCGGTGTAGTTCTTCGCTTCTGTGGCTCCGATCCCATTGAAGTTGTACTCCGCCGAGAGCATCGTTTCACCCCCCAACCAATCCACCCCCAGGGTGGCTCGGGGGAGCAGGAAGTCGTTCCCATCCAGCTCGTAGGGAAGGGCTGCCTCAGCTCGAAGTCTGTAACTGCCGACGGGTGCGGAGATCCCCGCAAGGCCCATGGCCTCCCTCCAGAACTTCCCGGCTCCGGCGTGTAGATCAGCCCAGGGAAGGCTCAAGCTCGCTCTGATTCCGGCAGAAAAATTCCCGGACGACCCCCGGTCGGCAAAGACAGCGTCCACCTCCAAGCCATCGGCGGGGTAGTTCAACACCCTTACCGCATCGATCCCAGGCTTCTCCTCCGTGTCCAACTCGAAGGGGCTGAACTGGGTCCAGAGATCCGCTACCGGGTAGACGTTGGAGATCCCCCAGCTGATCGCTTGCCGCCCGACTGTGACATCAGCGAAATCGTTGTACCACGTCAGGGATAGGCGATCGATATCATGCCATACCCGGAGACGTTCCTGGTCCACAAAGACGCTGGAGAGGTCCCATCTGCGACCGGGGATCACACTCACCCCGAAGCCTACGGCCGCCCCCCCCATCCCAGCGTCCGAAGAGGAAAGCTGGGCTTGGAGACGGTTGTGGACCTCCACCAGAACCGACTTCCCAAACCGGAGGTTCCACTTCAGGCGGACGACCTCCGCATGGATTCCCGTTTCCCTGTCACCGACCGTCGGGACGTCATAGCCGGGATCATACAGTTGGGTGAGGGAGCGAACGTATCCGCCCAGGTCGATGCTGGTTTCCCCCCTTCGGTACAGGGTGAATTGGCCTGATAGATCTTCCCCGGACGGGATCAGGCCCAGGGTGGCCAGCAGAACGGATAGGAGGGCAGTCCGCATCAGGTTAGCCTCAGTCGGCGGCGACTGCCTCGGTCCCCGTCACCCGGCCGTCCAGGAGCCGGATCACCCTACGTGCGCGGTCAATGACGACCGGGTCATGTGTGGAGAACAGGAAGGTCGTTCTTAATTCCCGATTCAACTCCAGCATCAGGTCCAGGAGTCCGGCTGATGTGTCGGAATCCAGGTTCGCCGTCGGCTCATCGGCCAGCACAATGGCAGGTTGGGTTGCCAGCGCCCGGACCACCGCGACCCGTTGTTGCTGCCCGCCGCTCAGTTCGTGGGGCTTACGATCCCTCATGTCTCCGAGCCCGACCCGCTCCAGGAGGGGCATCACGCGATTTCTTCTCTCCAGGGCCGGGACACCTCGAAGGAGAAGAGTGAACTCGGCGTTCTCGTAGGCCGAGAGGACCGGGACAAGGTTGTAGGCCTGGAAGATGAACCCCACGCTGGCTAACCGAAAATCCGCCGCATCTCCCTTCTCGAGGCGTCCGATGTCTTGGCCGACTACCTCGACCCTGCCGGAGGTGGGGTGATCCAGGACTCCAATGATGTTCAGGAGTGTGGTCTTTCCCGATCCCGACGGGCCGGCAAGTGCCGTGAACTCCCCTTCCGCTATGTCCAGATCCACCCCCCTGAGGGCCAAAACCTCCAGCGATCCTTCCTTATAGATTCGCGTTACCTGTCGGAGGCGTATGAGGGCGCCGTCCTGCCAGGTAACCGCGGAGGCAAAACTCTTCCCGGCCTTTTCCGGACCCGAGTCGGCGTTCAGTTCGATATTCAGATGAGTCTGCTCGCTCATGCCTCTTTTCCTCTCCCTTTCTACCCGAAGAACCGCATGGCTTCGGAGGGCGCCAACCGAGATGCCCGCCAGGCCGGATAAAGGGCGCTGCCCAGAGTCACAAATGCAACGAGGATGGATGCCGCCACCCACTTCCCCGGAGTGATCTTGCTTCGCATGACCATGCTGGCGAAGTCGACCCCCGACACCTCCATGTTCTCCACCCCCCACATGGCAACCGGGATTCCCCAGTGGCTTGCCGCCAGGTGCCCGCCGAGGCCCAAAAGAAACCCGATTGACATGGCCAAGGCCGTCATCAGGAGGGTTTCGGTGAGAAGGAGTCCGGCCACACCCCGACCCCTGAGGCCCAGGGCGTTGAGGAGGCCGAACTCTCTGACCCGCTCCATGACGGCCATGAGGAAGGTGTTGGCGATGGCGAAGGCTACGATGGCGAAGATGACCACCAGGTAGATGTAGAGGAAGGCGTCATCGACCTCGATGAAGCCCACCATCTCCGGGATGGCTTCCTGCCAGGTCAGAACCTCGAGACCGTTCCCGGCCGCCCGGGTCGAGGCTCGGATCAGGCCCGCCACCGAATCCGACGGAAGGGCAGGGTCGACCATGACTCCGATCTGGGTAAGCATGCCCTGGGCTCCCACAGCCTTCCGGGCCGCCTCCAGAGTGGTGATCCCCATCATTTCGTCAACGTCGGTCAAGCCCGTCTCGATGACTCCCGTCAGATGAAAGAGGGCTCTGGTCACCTCGCCGTCCGGTTGAGTAGCCGTGAGGACCACACGGTCTCCCAGATCCAACTCGAGCTTCTCTACGATGACGGCGCCCAAGAGGATGGGGTCGTCCTGGTCGGTCTTATCCAGGTAAGCCCCGACCTTCACGTCTTCGGAGAGATCCCGGAGCTCCCGCTCCCTCTCCGGATCGATTCCTTGGAGGAAGAGCATGCGGTTTCCGGCGGCGCTGCTCACCAGACCGTTGACGATCATGCGAGGGATGGCGGCCCTTACCCCGGGCACCCTCTCCACCGCGGCCAGGACCTCGGCTCCATCCCCGATTACGAGATCGCTGGATTTGCTCTCCCAGTATCCTTGGGCGTGGACCAGGATGTCTCCGCCGGCTCCCTCGGCGGCCTCATCCAGCATTTGCTGGTGGCCGTCATCACCCATGCCCATGGAGAAGAGGCACAGGCCGTAGGAGAAGGCCACCGCCGTCGTCATGATCAAGGTCCGGGTCCGGTGGCGCCAAAGGTTTCGCCACGCCATTCGCCAGAGCATCATTGCCTCCCTGCGATGGTGGGAGCCGGATCAAGCCTGGCCGATTTCAGCGCCGGCCAGAGGCCGGCCAAGAAAGCGACGAGCACCATCACCAAGATCGGTTGGAGTACCGCGACCGGGGTGAGGATGGCGTAGATCCTTCCGGTGAAGGCCACCCCCATGGCGGTGAACTCCCCCTTATCGGTGAACATCGCCAGGTCCAGCCCGGCCGTGGCATGATACCCGGTGATCGCCAGGCCCAGGGCGGTGCCGAGCAGGCCTCCAAGTGTGCCCAGAACCAGGGACTCGGTGAGGATCATCCTGAACATCCTCCGAGGCCGCATGCCGATCGCCATGAGCACTCCGAACTCACGCCTCCTTTCCAAGGCGCTCATACGTTGGGTGTTCACGAGACCGATTGCAGCCACCAGGTAAATCAGGAGGTAGGTGAACCAGTTGGATGTGCGGCTGAGGGTGAGCATCTGATAGATGCTCGGGTGAATCTCCTGCCAGGGGCGGACCAGGAGAACGTTCGGGTCCCCAGAGGCCACGGAGGCGACGGTCTCTTCCGCCCCTTCGCCTCCGGCGGGTTCTGAGGCGACTCCCCTTGTCTCACCTCCCAGGGCTGCGGCGATGAGCACCGCAGTCCTTTGGGCTTCCAGAAGGTTCTCGGTCTTGATGGCCAGCTCGTGTGCCTCCCCCTCGAGGGCCGCCAGGAAACGGGCATCCTCGATGTGCATGTAGGCCGTCATCCGGTCCACCGCCGAATTGGCGGTCCTCACGACTCCCACCACCTCCAAGAGGTCGTTCCCCATTGAGCCGTCGGCTGCCTCCACGAAGACCACCAGTTCGTCCCCGGGTCCCACTCCCAGCTGCTTGGCCATTCCGGCGCCTAAGACGACCTCCCTGGGGGCAGGGTAGAGTGGAGGTTCAGGTAAGAGCCACCGACCCGCCTCCAATGCCGTTGCAACCGGTGTGGTCTGGGCTTCGAGTGTCGGATCCACCCCGAAGATCCTCCCTACCTGCGACTTTTCCTCGTGACCGATGAGGCCGTTCAATTTCACCCTGGGGGAAACGGCGACGACCCCCGCCACTCCTGTCACTGCGTCGAGCATCGCATCATCGACGGTGAAGGTCCGGTACACCCTGGGGTTATCTGCGAATGCCTTGGTATGAACCTGGACCTGCCCGGTCTCCACGGCCGTGGCTCCCTGCACCATGGCGCCCATCCACCCTTCCATGAAGCCCAGGATCCACACCATGAATGCGACGGAGAGGCCGATCCCCCCGAGGGTGAGACCGCTTCGCCATCGATTCCTTGCCAGGTTCCGGAAACCGATCTTGGCTGAGATCATTCGTACGTCCTTCCGGGAAAGCTTCTGGGGTGCCGGCTGCCAGCCTCGGGCTGCCAGCCCCGGGCCGTCAGCCTTGGGCCGTCAGCCTCGGGCCGCCCGCCTCAAACCCTGGCGAGTGAAGAGCTGATCATCCACGGGGATATCCAGCTTCAACTCAAGGTACTCCACCACAGTCCGTTCCTCGGGTTCGTCCACCGGCAGGATCGTCATGCGCATGGGAATCTGCTTTCCCGCGATGGTCTGGATCCGGTCGAAGTCCATGGCTCGAATGAGTTTTCCGTCGTCGTAATACTCGGACCGGACAGGAATCCAGCCATCGGGAGTGATGAGAAAGACCAGCTCGGAGTAGACCACGGGGGCGTCCGGTTTGGGGTTCAGCGTAGCCTTCAGATAGGTTACCCCCTCCCTCTCTTCCGTGGAGATCTTCGCGTCGTAGTCGTCCAGGTAGCTGGTCTCCCGCATGAGGTCGTCGTTGGTGAAATGGCTCCCCATCCAGCTCTCCGAAAGGAGTCCGGATGGGATCCGGATGAGCCGATCGGCCCGAGGTGCGTAGTTCCATAACCCCTCCTCCGTGCGGAGGGTGGCCGCGCCGGCTTCCCTCGCGGGGGATCGGATCACGATGAGAGCCTCGTCGTCGCCCCTGGACCATGCCTCCATTTCCAGCTCCCGTGTCCCCCGCTCCCGGACCACGGTCATGCGCATCAAAGAATAGGAGGATTGGGCCCGGTACAGGTCATCGATGTAGTCCATGACCTGGTTTACGTCGGGGACCGGTATCTGTCCGTGGGTTGGGGAGGGGAAGAGGCCTCCCGCCACCAGGAGGACGCCCAGAGAGGTTACGCTACGGCCCGGTTTCACCGTTCCCATCCTTCATTCTCCTTGGCCAGCATGTCTCTGAGGAGATCGACTCTTGCGTCGACGATCCGCTTGAGTTCCTCCTCCGAGAACTCATCCCAATGCTCCGTCATCCACCGATCTCCACCTTCGTCGGCCCCCATGATTATCTCCACCAAAAGATCCTGGGGGAGATCCGTCCGGATCACTCCCAGGACCTGCCCTCGGTCGATGATGGCTTTCCACCAGCCCTTTCCGACCTCGAAGAGCCTTCCCATGGAGGCGCCGGCTCCCGGCTCCTGTCGCTGCCGATGGTAGGCCTTGCCCAGCCGCACCCACCAGTCGTTTCGCCGGGCCCAGTCTACGCTCCGATGGGTCAACTCGAGGAGAGCGTCCCAGAACTCGTCCGGCCCCAACACTTCCAGGGAGAGCCACCCGATTTCGTCCACCAATCTTTGGAACGACCGCTCCAGGGTGGTGGTGAAGAGGTCGGCTTTGTCCTCGAAGTAGTAGTAGACCGAGCCCTTGCTCATCCCGGACTTCTTGATGATTCGGTTGATGGACGCGGCTTCGAATCCCTTCTCGGCGAACTCTTCCCCGGCGGCTCTGAGGATGGCCTCCTGCTTCCCGGGTTCGAGGTTGTCGAAGCGATTCCTGGCCATGGCTCTTAGCGGTTCCGGCTCCTAGACTTAACAGTTGGACCTAAGGGTTCGACTACGTGGTCTAATCTTTGATCCCCCGGGCCTGTGGTCAAGCTTTCCCTTCCAGCCTCCAAGGATTGTCCCGCTCGTCTGGACGTTCCCGGTATTGTTGTGTTACGGTGGTTCCCGGGGGAGGCCACCCCACCCCCCCAGGAAAGGATGGATAGGGGCCGAACCCTTCGGAGGTATGCTGCGTTGTCGCTTCATGTAAGAGCCTTCGGGCGCTCTGAGGTAGGGCAGGTTCGTCGGCGGAACGAGGATTCCCTGGCTGTGGAACCGTCCCAGGGGATTATAGTCGTGGCGGATGGTATGGGAGGTGCCCCAGGTGGGGACGTGGCTAGCGCCATGGCCGTGCAGGAGGTGGTCGATGGCCTCCATGGCGGGGAGGGGATGGGGGAGTCCATCCGGAGGGCCAACCGAAAAATCCTGGAGATGGTCGAAGCGGGGCCCACCCTTGCAGGAATGGGCACCACCCTCACGGCGCTGAAGGTTTCCTCCGAGGCGGGAGCTTTCGTTGTGGGCCATGTTGGGGACTCCCGGGCCTACCTCCTCTCCGATGGCGTTTTCTCACAGATCTCCCGAGACCATACCATTGTCAGGGACATGGTGGACGCCGGAAAGATCCCCCCGAGTGCTGAGCGCGAGCACCCCCTGGGTCACATTCTTTCCCGTGTCCTGGGGACCGAAAGGGATGTCGAGGTGGATCTGATTGAAGGAGCCGCCAAGGACGGAGATTGTTTTCTGCTCTGCTCGGATGGGCTGGCAAAGGTGATGGATGAAGAGGAAGTGGAGGGGTGGGTCCGGCGGGCAGGATCGGAGAAGCTGGAGAAGGTGGTGAATGAACTGGTGGAGGAGGGGAACCGGCGGGGCGCACCGGATAACATCACGGTGGCCTTCCTGGTTTTGGACGGTTCTCCCCTTTCGTAGGGGTCTACCTGCCCTCTTTCCTCGGCGTTTCTGGAAGGTCGAGCAACTGATCCAGGCCGGCCCAATCAAGGGGCCCCGCCACGGTGTAAAGATCGGACCACCCGATAAGAGGATTCCTTCGGCTTACCTGTCTTTCCAGTGCTCTGAGCAGTTGGGCCTGGTAACTCTCCGGCATCTTCCGGTTCGCCAGAACCCGAACCACGACACTCTGGTGGGTTTCCGAGAACAAGGGGGGGGGAGGCGTTTGGTTTGAGCCCTCCGGGGCCACGGTCCCATCCGCGATCCCCCCGGAATCCCCCTGGGGTGGATCGGGGATCGGCGTCGGTTCCCGTACGGTGGCCGCTCCGGTCATGAACCGGAACATGAAGGTTTCCGCTCTCTCTAATTCCGGCATTTGGGTCAGGAAATACCCCCTGATCACTTCCTCGATGGGAAGGACCGTGGTGCTCCCGGGAACGGGAAGGAAGGAGGGCGGTTCCTTTCGGAGGACCACGTGGAAGAATCGGATTCCGTCGACGCCCGGGATCCTGGCTAGGATACCAATGGCACAGCCTGCGAGGGGCATTTCCGGAACGAAAGAGGGCCCCCACTCAGGGGCCACCTGCATGGACGGAAGGTGTTGGCTGGAAAAATCCTCCAGGATAGCCAGCCGATCGGCACGCATGAGGCCGGACCAGCTCCGGAGGTGGATGCCCGCTTCTTCCAGTCTTCCTAAGAGATCCTCCTCCAAGCACCTGTCGACACGATCCACGATGCCCCGGACTCGGATGGACATGATATCCACGAGCTGGATGGGAGCGTCCTCCCCCTCGTCCTCCCCCTCGTCCTCCTCCCCTCCCGAACCCCCCGAGAGAATCCTCCCCTTGGCCCTTGTAACGTCCTGGAAGAAGACACGGTCCAGTTCTGCGGAGAGTTGAGAGGTAGCTTCGAGCCGGGCCTTGAGATCCTTCCGGGTGTCCTCGATTTCTCTCAGGAGGGGAAGGAGGTCCTCTATTCGACGGAGTTCCGGCGGCAGGCCGGAGGACCAGTCCGTCCTCAAAGAAGAGAAGGCCTCAGCGTTCTCGCACCCCTGGGTCCCTGTTCGTCCCGGAACCCAGGGGAGCTGCCCCAGGAGCTTTCTGCGGGATAGCAGGAGGAGCGTCGAGACAAGCGTCGGGTCTCTCAGATCCGGGCGTCCTACCTCTTCCATGAGCTCATGCCAGGGGAACCAGGTCAGTTGGGCCCGGCTGGAGAGGACCTCAGGGGCAAATACCGGATCCGGGATAGTCCATAGCTCCGCGGCCGATCGTCCTTCTCGGAGCTCTGTGGTTCCGAGCCGAAGGAGGGGAAGATCGGCTTCACCGGTCATATCTGCAGCGAGAGCACGGGCGGCATCCTCACCAGAGCCCTTGAACGTGGGGACGAGCAGTTCATCCCCCTTTCCGGTCAGGCCCAATTTTCCGTCCCGGAAGATGGCCAAAGCCAAGTTCAGGCCGTAGGGAGAGAACTCCTTGTCGATGGCCTTCTTTTCCACCGCCAAGACCCTGTGGGCGCGCTGGAGGGTGGTGAGGCCGTCAGGGAAGAGGTGGAATTCGTCCCTTAGTCTCCGTCCGATATCCCGTATCATGGGTCCTCCCTCCCTCCTCCGTCGAATGGAGATCTCGTGGAAGACCGAGGAGGTTCCTCCGACCTGGACGGTGATTCGGTCGAAGAAGAGGAGAAGGACAGGTTTGAGGAAGAGGCCCCCGCGGAAAACCCGTCCAAGACGTTGGATATCCAGGGCGATCTGGGGGCGGAGTTGGCCGGGGTCGACGAATTTCTGGATTTGGGTGGCCGGCTCGGTGTCCCCTCTCAGGGTTTCGAATACGCCCGCTCCGATGGCAGCTGCCGTCAGTCTCGACCTCGAAGTGATCCCCTCGGAGTCGGGGTTCTCCCCCACGGTGACCACCACCGAGGGCTCCTCCCCTTCAACCTGCCTGAGCTTACAGGTCATGCCTCGACGGCGAAGAGCCTGGTCCGGTGTATCGAAGAAGGTCTCACGGAGAGCCTTGATGCGGGGTGGGCCAGCCCGAATCCCCAGCGGCCGATCTCCTGAGGCCAACCGCACCAGTAGCTCCGGGGAAGGGACGAAGAGGTTTAGTTCGGTCTCTCGAGTCATCGCCCCCCCCCACTCTCCGGTTCGATCGGTAGGTAACGGGTGATGGTCCCTCGTTTTCCTTGCCCCTCGTCCGCCAGAATCAGAGTCCAATCGGGAAGGAAGGCCACACCCTCGGGTTGGGGGTGGTCTTTTCTCTTGAGCTTCTTCGTTCCAAGAATCTCCCCGAGGGGGCTCAGCTCCACGAGGGCCTCCTCGCTGGCTGAGACGAGAATAAGGGATCGGGTCTGGGGGTGAACTTCGATGGCGGAGGGGTGGAATTCATTGCCCATGCCCCTGGCGGCCAGCTCCCCAAGCGGGAGGAAAATGCGGGGCATCGGATCGGGTCTCATCGTATTCAAAGGAACCGAGAAGACCACCAGGTGGCCCCGAAGGTTCCTCGCCCGCGGGTTCTTACAGGGCATGAGGAGGGCACCAGCCGCCTCGTCGAAAGCGAGCCCCTCCATCTCACAGAGATTTCCGAGTCCTGGAGAGTGGATTCTATAGCCCACCGACGAGTTGGCCGCCCCCTCCCGAAATTCCACGATCTGGCCGGCGGAAGTAACGAGAAAGAACCGCTCCCCCGCCACCGCGATCCCCTCGAAGTCCCCGGGGATTCCCATGGTTCCGACTGAGAAGGCCTTGAGGATCTCCCCATTTTCCGGATCGACCTGGTATACGATGGCACGTTCGTCATCATGGGCGAACAAACGTCCGTCCGGTGTGGTGGCCAAGCCGGAGACCTCTTCCAACGCCCTGGGAAGCTTCTCCTCGTGACCGGCATCGGGGGAAAGGTCGTAGTGATCCAGGAGAGGCTTCAGGGTCTGGGCCGGGCCGACCCACGCCACTGTCAGCAGGCATAGGAGTCCGAAAACCGCCGGAAAGGACCGCCGTCGAAGCCCGGGGCCGGGAGTGCCGGTGGGGGGGGAGAGGGAGAGCCGGCTCATCTGTCGAGGGAAAGCCCCTCCAGGGACCGGTATTCCGCCGCCAGCACCTGACGTCCCGGAGAACTCTTGAGGAGTTCCAGAAGCCTGGCTGCCGATTCACCCGGCTTCAGCCTCACTAGGTATTCCAACACGGACGAGGTGCCCGCTCCGGGGAGGATTTCCGCCAACTCCCAGCGCATGGCCATCCGCCCCAGGATCTCCTCCACCAGGGTTTGGGCCCCAACGAGTTGCTCGGCGTGAACTATGAGGAGCGCGTTGATCCTCTCTCGTTTTTTCCGGGAGAGTTCGGCCCGTAAATACCGATCCATACGAGCCACTCGCGTGGCAACGTCCCGGATCTCCTCCTGAGTCATGGCTTCGAGGAGTTGGGGATCTCCCATTGAAACCGCCGTTGACGCCGAGCCCGGGCCCGCAAGGACATCTGCCAAACCCATGGCCCCCGTGCGGCTCCGTTGGTCTGCATAGATGTTCCCGAAATTGGACCAGAATAGGTAGAGAATCACGGCATTGAAGACAATGGAGAGAATCCCGGCCACCGCCAAATAAAAGGCGCCGGAGGCCAAGCCTACCCCGATGGCCAGGAAGACGTAGACCGCGTCTTTGGTGTCCTGCAGTGTGGTCCGAAACCGGACGGATGCCACGATCCCCGCCAGGGCAAAGGCCAGGGCGTAGTTGTACTGTACGATGAAGACCATCCCGGCCACGGCGATGGGGAGAATCAGCATGGACTGGACCACTGACTCGTCGTAGCCCCGGCGCTGTTTGGTGAGGAGGTAGACCCATGCCACCGGGATCATGAGGGCCAAGGCCCCCAGAAGGGAGATGATGGCTGCCACGGCGAAGGCCGGGCCTCCCTCCAGGCCGATCTCCGTACCAGGGGTGCCGGTGAACACGTCCTGGAAGGGAACGGTTTCGAGTGTGAGGCCCTCAGAGACTGACAGTTCGGCCATCCGGCCGAAGACCACCTTGTAGAAAAGATCGAATCGGGACAGGAGCCAGGCGGTGAGGAAGAGGACCACATAGTAGACCGCAATTCGCCATAGCCCGGCCATTGGGCTTTGGGTCTGGATCTGAGCCCGAGTTTTTTTGGAGTATTTTATCGCCAAGTCTGGGACTCCTTCCCTATCTGACGAAGGATCCGGATCTGTTGGGGGAGACCGCCTCATGATTCACCAACACCCGGGGTCCTCGCAAGCAGGATGAAACGGGAACCCCCGTCCCGCGACCATTTCGCGAAGGATGGCGGATGAGCCAGAGCCAGCCGATGGAGCCATCCCCGGTTCGGCCCTTCCCCTATCCACCCTTGGCTAGGGATCCCCGAAGTTTCACCGGCTCCACAGCTCTCTTCCCAACCCTAAGGTTCAGCATCTCCACGAAGATGGAAAAGCCCATGGAAAAGTAGAGGTAGCCTTTGGGGATGTGCTGCCCAAACCCCTCCGCCACCAGGGCCATGCCGATGAGGAGTAGAAAACTCAAGGCCAACATCTTCACGGTGGGATGCTGGCGGATGAAGCCGCTGATGGCCTCGGCCGATAGCATCATCACACCCACGGCGATGATGATGGCGATGGCCATCACGGTCACCTGATCGGCGATCCCTACCGCGGTGATGACCGAATCCAGGGAGAAGATGATATCCAAAGCCACGATCTGGAGGAGGATACCCAGAAAGCTCTTGGACCGGCTTCCACTCTCCGAATCCCCTCTTGCCCCTTCCCCCTCCAGGTTGTGATGAAGTTCCCTTGTGGATTTTCCGAGGAGGAAGAGGCCTCCCACGATCAGGATCAGGTCTTTGCCGGAGAACTCCTGCCCGAAGAGGGAGAACAGCGGCGTGGTCAGGCGCATGATCCATACGATGGAGAAGAGGAGGGCGAGGCGGCTGATCATGGCCAGGGACAACCCGATCCTCCACGCCTTGCGCCGTTCCTCTTCCGGGAGGCGCCCCGCCACAATGGCGATGAACACGACGTTGTCGATGCCCAGAACGATCTCCAGGACCGTCAGGGTCGCCAATGCAATCCAAGCTTCGGGGGTGGTAATCCATTCCATGGGTTCCGCCTGTCGCCAAATCCGCGGTGAAAAACCGGGCCGAAAGATGTAGAGGTGAGGGTGGGCGTGGAAGGGGCGGCCTACTCGGAACGCAGGGCTACGATTGGATCTACCCTCGTCGCCCGTCGTGCCGGTAGGACACCCGTACCCCGAAAGGCAGCCAGATCCATGGTCCGGGACTGCTCCCGCCAATCCAGAAAGTCCGGGAGGGCGTTACTGACGCTCGTCCTCTGCAAAAGGGATCGGGATGAAGTTCTCATACGCTGGAGGCCCCTCTCGAGTTTCCAGCTCGAGTTTCCCGCTTCTGTCGAGTGGAACCGTACGGGCGTAGCTTTCGTATGGCAGGGTGTCCTCTTCGCCTTCATCGCAGGGAATCGGTTGTCCGACATCCGAAAACTCCTTCAGGAAGCCGGCCGTCGGCATGTGGCCCGGGTGGCCGTCGTGTACGGAATGGTCGCCTTCGGTTTCCTGGAGGCGGCGGATATCGTCATCCCGGTTTTAGGTTGGCCAGGGTGGGCCATCCGGTGGGTCATTGCCCTGGCCCTTCTTGGATTCCCGGTTACGCTCATGCTTGCCTGGGTCTATGATCTGACCCCTCGAGGAGTGATCCGGACCAAGGCGTTGGAAGAGGAAGAGGGAGAGGGGCACGCCCGAATCGAGACTGGCCGACCCATCATCTCAGCCGCCCTTCTCCTGGCCAGCGGGGCCCTGGTGGCGATGGGGGCCTTCTTCACCTTCCAGTGGTCCCATGTCGACCCCGGTGGTTCCCCTCCTGCAATGGGGGGAGATGAATCGGTGATGAGTCCACGACGAATCGCTGTGCTTCCCTTCGCCAATTTGGACGAGTCCGATGCGGGAGGCTTTTTCGCAAGCGGAATCCACGAAGACGTCCTCAACCACCTGGCCAAGATCGATGCCCTGGAGGTGATCTCCCGGACGACGGTCCTCCAGTACAGGGACACGGAAAAATCGGCCCAGGAGATCGGTCGGGAATTGAACGCCGGATCGATCCTGGAGGGGAGTGTACGGCGCCAGGCCAACCGCATTCGGGTCGTCGCCCAGCTCATCGACACCCGAACGGAAGCCCACCTTTGGTCCGAAACCTTCGACACCCTGGATACCGACATCTTCGGGGTCCAGAGCGAGATCGCTCGAGAAATCGCCCGGGCTCTCGAGGTTGAGCTGACGACGGCGGAGCTGGAGGGATTGGAGGCGGTCTCCGTAGCGAGCGGAGACGCGTATGAAAGGTACGGGGAGGGCCTCTCCGAGTGGGACTTGAGGGAGAACCGAAACAACGCATTCCAGGCCGTGCAGCTCTTTCAGGAAGCCACCGAGATCGACCCGAATTTCGCCACCGCCCATGCAGCCCTTTCTCAGGCCCGGATGTGGATCTTCTGGAATTTCCCGGGGGCTCAGAACCAGGCTGAGCTGGCCACCGAGGCTTTGGACCGGGCCATCGCCTTGGCGCCCGATGCGGTAGAAACGCGGTTGGCCCAGGGGTATTTCTTTTTCTACGGTCAGGGTGACTCGCAGGAAGCTCTCAGGCATTTCCATGCCGCTGAAGCCCTCAAACCCAGCGACGCCAATGTCATCACCGCGATCGGTCTCATCCTCCGGGGTCAGGGGCGTTGGGAGGAGGCCATCGCCGCGTTCGAGCGGGCCCGAAGCTACGACTACAGGTCCTACAACCTGATCTACACGCTGGGGGAAACCTACCTGCGGATGCGTCGGTGGGAGGAGGCGGAGCGGTACCTCCAACTCGCCGCCACCCTGGCACCCGACGTTGTGACTGCCTATCGGGACCTTCTCAGGGTTCGTCTTGCTTCGACGGGGGATACGGTAGCGGCCCGTCGTTTCCTGGAGGGCCTTCCCGACACGACCCCAGTGATGGCCCGGTCCCTTCTCGGGTCGGAGTTGGCCTATTACCGGGGTGACCTACGGGGGGCCATGGGCCGGCAAGGAACGCGACCCACCCCTCCGCAGGGGGCGATGGAACCGGGGGGTTCGATCTCTCCTTCGTCTCAGGGTCGGGCCCCGGCGGCACGAGGAGGGATGGGCACAGCCCGTGAGCGTCAGGCACTCCTTTACCATTTGCTCGGCGAGGATGACCTTCGCGATGTCTATGCGGACTCCTTGCGAATGAGCAGTCAGGCCACCCTTGATGCCGCGGCGGCCAACCCCGGCCCGGTCCAGAGCGGAGTCATCGCCCGGGCCCATGCCAAGCTCGGGATCGCCTATGCCCTTCTGGGCGAGAGCATCAGGGCCGTGCGGGAGGGTTCGACGGCGGTGTCGAGTCTTTCTATCCACGACGACGCCTATGCGGGGGCCGACCACCTTCGGGACCTGGTCCTGATCTACACCCTCATCGGGGCCACCGACCTGGCTGTTCAGGAACTTCAGACGGCTCTGTCGATTCCTTCGCCCCTGACCCGGGTGGAGCTGATGCTGGACCCTGTTTTCGAACCCCTCAGGGGACACCCGAGTTTTCCGGGGCTTCTGGCGTCGATCCGGTAGGAGCCGCCCCCGGGTTCTTTCAAACATTTCCGACCCTTCCGGGATCAAAGGTTGTGGAGAACGAAGGACCCTCATCCGGAGAAGGAATGGGCGCTGTCCCCCTGGCCAGAGTGGAGAGGGCCGAGGACTGGGAAGGACTCGGCACCGGGGCTTTGGTGGAAAGGGCCCAGACCGGTGATGCCAGGGCGTTCGAGGCTCTCTACAGGCGGTTGGTCGGCCGGATTTATGCCCTTTGTCTTCGGATGGCCAGGGACGCACAACGGGCCGAGGAGTTAACGCAGGACGTTTTCGTCCGGGCCTGGGAGCGGTTGGGGAGTTTTCGGGGGGAGAGCGAGTTCACGACCTGGCTTCACCGGTTGGCCGTGAACGTCGTGCTCCAGGAAGGCCGGGCCAAGGGGCGGAGAGAATCCCGGGAGGAGTCGATGGCGGACCCAGGGGAGTATCTGGGAAGAGTGAGGGAGGATTTCCCCGGTACGAGGATGGATCTGGAGAGAGCCATCGCCAGCCTCCCGGAAGGCGCCCGAAGGGTTGTGGTTCTCCGTGACGTCTACGGGTACAAGTACGATGAGATCGCAAAAATGCAGGGTGTGGCCCTGGGAACGGTAAAAGCCCAGATCCACAGAGCCCGAAAGCTGATGAGGGAAAGGCTCAACGCATGACTCGGCACATCGACGATAGCCTGCTTCAGGACTTCCGGGAGGGTCTTCTGGACCCGGAGGCCGTAGTGGAGGTTCGTGAGCATTTGGACACTTGCTCTCAGTGCCGTGCGGAACTGGCCGCGCTGACGGAGCTCCTAGAAGGCTTGGGGGGGTTGCCGGCCGAAGTCCAGCCCCCGAGAGATCTCTGGCCGCAGATCGCCTGGCGGATGGAGACTGCAAAGACTCTGGGCCCGGGTTCCGCCGACGTGGAACAGCATGATGCAGCGGCGTACCGAGAACCGCCCCGGGGCCGACCCAGGGTGGCCCGGCGGGTCAACCTCCCGGCGTGGCAGCTCCTGGCAGCCAGCATCGCTCTCATGGTGATCTCGGGGGGTACTGTCTGGGCCGTCCTCTCAGGGAAGACGGACGGGGGTGGCTCATTGGGTCCGGTCCCCCAGAACCCCGCCCAACTCGCGACGTGGGAGGATGCTTACGGAGGGTACGACGAGGCTGTGGCGGATCTGGAAGCCGTGCTGGCGAGGGGCCGGGAAGTCCTGGACCCGGAGACGGTACTGGTTCTGGAGGAGAACCTCCAAGCCATCGACCGGGCCATCCAGGAAGCTGGAGAGGCTCTTCTTCAAGACCCCGGCAGTACCGTTCTTCAGCGGTTTCTGGCCATCAATTTCCGAAAAAAAGTGGACCTGCTCCGGCAAGCGGCTGGGGCTGTGTACGCCACCACCTGAGCAGAACAGAGGAATCCCATGCTCACTGGAATCGTAATCGGCGCTCTGAGCGCTGCCGCTCTGATTCAGCAAACCGACACCATTCTCCAGGTGAACGGTGCATCCCGGCTGGAGCTGGAAAGCTTCCGTGGGGAGGTGGTTGTCCGAACCTGGGATCGGGATGCGGTTCAGATCAAGGCCGAACACTCCGACTCCCACTCCGTCCGGATTCGCCGCTCGGGTAGCACCATTACGGTCGAGCCGGAAATCGAGCGTGGACGTGGATTCGCCCATGAAGTGGACTTCCAGATCACTGTACCCCGGGGCTTCGATCTGAACATCGAGGGGGTGGCCCTGAACGTGGATATCCAGGGCACCGAGGGGCGGATCGAGGTGACGACCGTCCATGGTCCCATTCGGGTGCAGGGCGGGAGGGGGACTATCTCCCTGGAGTCCGTGAACGGTGCGATCCATGTGGAAGGCGCCCAGGCTGACCTCGATGTCACGGGTGTCGCTGGAGGAGTCACCATCCTGAACTGCTCGGGCGATGTCCTCGCTGAAAGCGTAGGGGGTTCCCTGACACTGGAAGGCATCACCTCATCGGATGTCGAGATCGGAACGGTGGGGGGGACCCTCCGTTATGAGGGAAGTATCGAAGACGGAGGCAACTACAACTTCGGCAGCCACGGAGGTCAGATCTGGCTTTACCTGCCGGCCAACATCAACGCTCAGGTGGACGCCCTGACCCTTGCCGGCGATATCGAGGTCAGCTACCCCGGCGCCCCGACAGAGCCGACGAGGGGGGAAGGATTTCCCGGACTGAGGGAAAAGAAGCTGAGCTTCGAGCTGGGTACCGGATCGGCCCGCATTCGGGTGGAAACCTTCGGGGGAACGGTTCATATCTTGAGGCAGGGGGGCTGACCAGAGTCCACCTGACACAACCCCTGGATTACGGCCCGCCGGCGGGACACCACCGGCGGGCCGTTCCCGTATCGGTGGCACAAGGCACCCGGGTGTGCAAATCCATTGGCCTGCCTCGTCATCCAGGATCAGAGGGACCAGCGCACGGGACCATGGGGTATGGAGGAACGTCCGGACATCTCCCCGGGGTGGTTTGCCGGTCTGTCCGTTCCCGTCTTTCGGTCAGGAGAAGGTGCCACCAGGTGAACGTTGACTGGGGTGAGGTCTACCGAAGCAGCTTCGAGGATTTGGTCCGGTTCCTCCACAGGAAGGTGTGGGATGAGGAGAGGGCCCGGGATCTGGCCCAGGAGGTCTTCGTCCGAGCCCTCCGGCACGAGCCCGAGAATCCCCGAGCCTGGCTCTTCCGCGTTGCCACGAATCTGGCCCATGATGAGGCCAGGACGGTACTGCGCCGGAAAAGGCACCTTGCCCTTCTTCGGAGTGAAACGGAAGAAAGGGAGGAGGTCCCCGGCCCAGACGAACTATTCCTGGCAGAGGAGGAATGGGCGCAGGTTCGAGCGGCGCTGGAGGCGCTGAACCCTCGGGATCGGGAAGTTCTTCTTTTATGGGATGCCGGCTTGAGCTACAGGGAGATCGCCGAGGTGACGGATCTGGCATCCGGGGCCATCGGTACCACTCTGGCCCGGGCACGCAGGCGGCTGGTGGAGGCCCACGGGGAGATGGAGAAGGAAAATGCGGCACGTAACTGACGGAGAACTTCACGCCTTCCTGGATGGCGCCCTGGACCTTCTTCCGGAGAATCGAGGGGAAGAGGTTCGGGACCATCTATCCGTTTGCCCCGTCTGCAGTGAGCGCCTTCAAGACGAGGAAGCCCTTCGAACACAGGCGGAGAACATCCTCGGTGACCCGGATTTTGGCGGGGTTGCCCTCCCGACCTTCGAGGAGCTCCGGGAGCGGGCTGAAGCCCCCGGATCGATTCCGACTCGTTTGGCCGGGGAACCGGAGGCGATGATCCACTATCGAGGTCCCATCAGGGGGCTGCCCCTGGCGTGGGCGGCCACGATCATCCTGGCTTTGGGGGTCGGGTGGATGGGGGGGCAAGTCTCGAGGAGCCTTCCGGACTCCGTACGCCCCGGGGGCCCGGGATCGGTGCTTCCTCCCCGCCAACAACCGGCAGACCTGTCGGCGGATCTCGATGCCGAGGCTATCCTGACCGGCGAGCCCCAGTCCTCACCGATTACCCCGAGAGCGGTTTCGGCCCCATTGGAAGCCGAAGAGGGGCCACCTCCGGGCCCCCAGCCGGAGAGGAGCGGGACAGGCGAAGGGGGCAGGATCACCGATCGGACCGTCATGGGCAGCGCGGCGCTGGTCTTCGACTCAATTGAGCCTTTGATGGCCTCGAAGGTCGGGATGCCTGACGCCGGCGCACGCGTACGTGCTGATGGCGCCGAAGGCACGGAAGCGAACCCCGGCCTTTTAGAGAACGCTTTGGCCCTTCGGGGCCTCAAGGTCGTCTCCATCTCATGGGAGGAACGTGTGCCGGGAGAGAAGGCGCTGTTGATCAGGCAACTCCTTTCGCCTGGAGACACCCTGGAACTTCGCTACCTCGGTATGCTGTTGGGGACCGATCCGGATCTCCAGGGGCTGCGTGAGAGGGGAATTCCGCTGGAGGAGGCTCACGGAGGCAGGGTCTATGCCAATGTCCTCGAGGCCTCCCTGCCTCCCGGTTGGCATCAGGTGGTCATGGAGCGGGGCCGGGGATTGTTGGTGGCCAGAGGCCCCCTTTCCGAAGCGAACCTGAAGGCATTGCTCAAGACTCTCCAATAGGCGTTGGTCCCGGACTGCGGCTCCTCCTTTCCATGGGCATGCTTCCGGCCCAAGCGCCACTCATCCCTTCCAGGTTGGACCTTCCCCCCCCGGGGCCCTACTTTGGGTCCCGGCTCGGATCGGTTCCGGGCTGTTTTCAGACCAGTTCCGGGCTGTTTTCAGACCAGTTCATGAGGTGGCACATGACCGAGCGGTATGCTGGATGCAGGGTTTTCCCCCTTCTCCTGGCCGTCCTTTCCTTCCCTTCCTTCCCTGGTTTCAACTCTCCGCTCCAGGCCCAGGAGGCGGTGTCCCCCCTCACAGCGGCCGAGCGCACCGATTTCAGGGAGACGACCCGATATGATGAGCTCGTCGCGTTCGTCTCGGAGGTCGTGGGCCGAAATCCCGACATGCACCTGACGACCATGGGGACCACCTACGAAGGGCGCTCCATCCCTCTCGTGGTCGTGGGGAGGGTGGCCGACGCCACCCCCGAGGCGGTGCGAGCCAGCGGGATGACCCGGGTTTACGTCCAGGGCGGAATTCACGCCGGAGAAATCTCGGGGAAAGAAGCTCTTCTAATCCTCCTTCGGGAGCTGGCGGCGGGGGAGCATGGGCACTGGGCAGACTCCCTGGTTCTGCTGATCGCTCCCCTCTACAACCCTGACGGAAACGAAAGGGTGAGCCCCACGAACCGCCGGGGACAGCACGGGCCGGTGGCGGGGATGGGTGAGCGTCCGAACGCCATGGGGCTGGACCTGAACCGGACCAGATGAAACTGGATGCACCCGAGTCCCGGGGCCTGGTCCGTCTCTATTCCGAATATGATCCGCACCTTTCCGTAGATCTCCATACCACCAACGGGTCCCGCCACGGATACCACCTCACCTACGCGCCGCCCCTTTCGCCCAGCACGCCACATGAGATCGACGAGTTCCTGAGGAAGGCCTGGCTTCCGGAGGTGACGCGGGCCGTGAAGGAGGACACCGGGTGGGATATGTATTACTACGGGGACGCCAGGCCGGCCCGGGGTGACCAGGGAGCAGGGTGGTTTACTTTCAGTCATCAGCCCCGGTACGTCAGCAATTACATTGGCCTCAGAAACCGGTTCGGGATCCTGGGGGAGGCGTACTCTTATGCTTCTTTCCAAGAGAGGACCCGGATTTCGTATTCGTTCACCGAGGAGATCCTCGAGTTTGCTCATCAGAACTCGTCCGAGATCCGGGAGAGAACGGCCCGGGCCGATGCCCGGTCCCTCGTCGGTGACTCACTTGCGGTCAGGGCCGTGGTCCAACGTTCCGACCAGCCGGTGACCATTCTCATGGGCGAGGTGATCGAGGAGGAGAACCCCGTGTCCGGCCAGACCATGTTACTGCGGACGGACACGCAGACGCCGACCGAAATGTACGAGTACGGGACCTTCCGCCCCACGGAATGGGAGACCGTTCCGCCGGCCTATTTCATCCCCGCTGACAAAGTGCGTGAGTTGGCCGTTGTGATCGACCTCCTTCGGGCCCACGGGATAAGGATCGAAACCTTGGACGCTGCACGGGAGCTCCCTTCCGTCGAGAGGTTCGTGGTGGATTCAGTCACCACCTCCGAGCGGGAGTACCAGGGGCATTTCGCTCAGGAGGTCTTTGGGGTCTACGCCCATGGGGACTCCGTGACGCTGGAGGCCGGCACCGTGATGGTTCCCATGGACCAGCCCCTTGCCCGGGTAGCCTTCACATTACTGGAGCCCCGCTCCGATGACGGATTGGTTGCATGGGGTCTCATCAGCGATTCCCTGGGCCCGGATCGGATCTATCCCATTTTGCGTGCTACCCCTGGGAGTCGGCCCAGGCTATCGTTCGGCTTTCATCCGGACATTTCGTGACTGTTCCCGAAGCTTCGGGCTCGAGCCCACAACCTAGGAAGACACAATGAGACGGTTAGCTATCCTGGCATTTCTCGCTTCCCCGGGCATCCTCGCCTGTCAGGGAGGGGTCCCCGTGGAACAGGCAGTGGCCTCCATCACTGAAGCCGACTTTCTGCATAAGGTGGGGGTCATCGCTCACGACTCCATGATGGGTCGGGCGAATCCGAGCCCCGGGCTGGACATGACGGCTCAATGGATCGCCTCCGAGTTCGAGCGGTACGGATTGAAACCCGGAGGGGATGGCACGGGCTTCATTCAGAGCTACCACATTGGGGAAACGGCAACGGACTTCGAGGCATCCTCGGCGCAGGTTACCGGGGGGCCCGTGTTGGAGTTCGGAACCGACCTGAATTTCATGAGAGCATCGGGAGGTGGGGAAGTGACGGGGACCGCTCTGGTGCTGGTTGGAGACCTCGCTTCAGCGCAGGACCTGCCCGCTGACCAGATCTCGGGGAAACATATCTTCATTCTCCCCTCTGCCAGCGCAGCCCCCACCGGTCGTCGGCGAATCCGTCTTCCCTCCGGGGTCACGGATGCCCAACCTGCATCCGTGATCTTCGTAGACCAGAGCTCTGATGAGGATTGGGGGGTGGCCGTGGAAAGAGCACGGAACCAACGGCAGCGGGTCACGCCCTGGGCAGATGCCTCTGGGGGTGGACTACCCATGCTCAATATTCGGCAGAGTAGCCTGGAGCCCCTCCTGGCGGCACACGGTGTTCAACTCTCCCAGCTCATGGCCCGAGCCGGCGGTGCCGCCACCGTCATCGATGTGCCGAATCTGGAAATCAGCATCACCACCGTCGTCCAGGATTTGGGCGGCTTCGACATGCCCAACGCCGTGGGGATTCTCGAGGGAAGCGACCCCGAACTGAAGAACGAGTACATCGTGTTCAGTGGCCATATGGACCATGTGGGAGTCGGGCAACCCAACGAAGCCGGAGATAGCATCCGTAACGGAGCCGACGACGACGGGTCCGGGACCATCGCTGTTGTGGAGTTGGCGGAAGCCTTCGCCATGCTGGCCGACCCTCCCAAGCGGTCCATCATCTTCCTTGCCGTGAGCGGGGAAGAGAGCGGGCTCTGGGGGAGCCGGTTCTTCGCTGAAAACCCGAGCGTGTCTCCCGAGCAGTTGGTGGCGAATCTCAACGCCGACATGATCTCCAGGAATGCCACGGATACCATCGTGGTCATCGGAAAGGAACATTCGGACCTGGGCGAAACCATGAACCGGGTCAACGCTGCCCACCCCGAGTTGAACCTGACCGCGGCGGACGACATCTGGCCCGAGCAGAACTTCTATCAGCGCTCGGACCACTTCAACTTCGCTCGACGTGGGGTGCCCGTCCTCTTCTTCTTCTGCGGCACCACTGAGGATTACCACGGAGTGGATGACGAGGTTGAGAAGATGGACATCACCAAGGCCACGAACACCACCAGACTCATGTTCTACCTTGGCCTCGAGCTCGGGAACGCTGCAGAGAAGCCCCAGTGGAATCCGGACAGTTATGCCGAGATCGTCGATATGGGGAGATAAGATCCGTCTGGATTTCGGGAGGGGTGTCCTCCAGGGAGGACGTTTCCTGAGGCCAGGCTCAGGAGGCCACCTCGCCGGATACCGGAAATGGCCTGAAGAACCGGCCGAATCCCATAGCGTAGAGGGCCTGCCATACGTGAAGAGGGACACCGGCCAGCCATACGTCCCTATCTTCTTGCTCCGCTTTCTGTTGCGCCGTCAGGAGAAGGGCGAGGTTGATCTGATTGAGCTCCCTGATTCCGGAGAGGTCCACTACCAGGTCGCCTTTCTTCCTCGGTGCGGTGATCCCCGCCGCATCCAGGACCGGCAGGTTCCCGTTCCGCTCCCCAGTTCTGGCGTCGTTCTCTTGCTCGTTCATCATTCCCTCCCGCGCCGCATCCGTTTTCTGCCCCCGGCCTCACGTCCCGTCCCACGCATAGGTATCTCAAGCATCGTGCCAGGATCCGGAGGGAATGATCTGCCAAAGTGGCGGCCCTCCTGAGAATGGCCCGTCATCTTTTTCGATTGCTCCAGAGCGGAATGGGGCCTATTTGTTAATGAACCCTAGTTTGCATCGTGGCTTCGGAGGAATCCTTTGAAATCTTCCCCGGTCCCAGGGATCCGTTTCCTTTGGATGTTTCTGCTTCTCGCGGCACTCTTTGCCCCTGCCAGGGCCTTCGGGCAGGAGGTGGATCCTGGTGTAAGAGCGGCCTACTTCCGAGCCCTGGCCGAGCACTTCGAGGTGCCATTCGGGGAAGTCGCCATCGTGGGGGATTGGGACCTGGTCCCGGATGAGGTCCCCGTGGTTCTCTTCCTGTCCCAGAAGGCCGGCGTCTCGCCTGACGTCCTCATCGGTCTGCGTCGGAGTGGACGGCCATGGAGGGAGGTGGCCAGCCGACTCGGCCTGGGCGTCGGGAGTTTCCATCTTCCACTGCCGGAGGACGCGCAATTGGGATCCTTGACCCGAGCCTATGGCGAGTTCAATGGGCGGCCCTCCCGGGACTGGAACCAGATCGACCTGGACGACCCCGAGATCGTCGCGTTGGTGAACCTTCGAGTTCTCTCAGAACAGGTTGGGGTCCCTCCCCTTCAAGTACTCCGGAGTAGGGAGGCAGCAGGGAGCTTCGTCGCGGGTTTTGCCAGGCTCCGTGGGTCCACCCACTTCCGCTAGGCTCGATTCCGTTGTGCGGTCGGTACACCCTCTCCGTGCCCCTGTCCAATCTGGTGGATGCCTTCGACGTTCATCCCCCTGACTTCGGTTATCCTCCACGATTCAACATCGCCCCCACCCAGGACGCTCCCGTGATCGCCCAGGATCAGGAGGGCCGTCGGATGGGTCTTCTGAGGTGGGGCCTGATCCCTTCGTGGGCCAAAGACCCGGCCATAGGTAGCCGAATGATCAATGCCCGGTCGGAGACGGTGGCGGAGAAGCCGGCTTTCAGGCGGGCATTCCAGCGCCGACGGTGTCTCGTGCCGGCCGACGGGTTTTTCGAGTGGAGGAGAGACAGTGGTGAGGGGGCCGCGAAGGGCCCCAAAACACCCTATTGGATCCACCTGGCCGGCCGGGCGCCCTTCGTCATGGCCGGCCTCTGGGAGAGGTGGGACCCCGAGGGAGCGGCGCCCCTGTACTCCTTCACCATTCTCACCACCGAGGCCGCTCCGGCCATAGAGGAGATCCACCCCCGGATGCCGGTGATTCTCCCGGCCGGCGCCCGGGACCGGTGGCTCGACCCTGCCGCGACTTCTGAGGAGCTTCTGCCCCTTCTTCTACCCCTCCGGGAGGGTATCGAGTCCTATCCCGTTTCTTCCCGTGTGAACTCCCCTGGGAACGACCTTCCCGAGTGCATCGAGCCGGCCTAATGCCTCGGTCCCCCCGATGCGCGGAAGGCCTTGGAGTGTCCTGAGTTAGAAGTCCGCATCAGGACGCTAGTTCGCAGGAACCGTCCGGCTCCGGGCCCAGGCTCGGAGGGCGCCCACCTTTTCGGCCATGGTCACCGAAAGGGGCACGGTTCCCCGCACCTCCCTTTGAAGGTCCCCTGTGGTCAGGGTTTGGCTGTCGGAAAAAGCGGTATAAAGGCCGGAGACCACCACCTCTTCAATCTCCGATCCCGTAAATCCCCCCGACTCCTGAGCGAGGTGATCCAAGTCGAACTCTCCGGGGTCCTGACCTCGTGAGGTGAGGTGAATTCGGAAGATCTCTCGACGGGTTTCAGCATCGGGGAGGTCCACGAAGAAGATCTCGTCGAAGCGACCCTTCCGAAGGAACTCCGGCGGAAGCCGCTCGATTTCGTTGGCGGTTGCAACGATGAAGACGTCCCCCCTTCGATCCTGCATCCAGCTCAGGAAGGTGCCCATGATCCTCTGGGACACACCCCCGTCTTCCGTGCCTCCCATCGCGAAGGCCTTCTCGAGCTCATCGATCCAGAGGACCACGGGAGCCATGCGCTCCGCCGCCCGAATCGCCCGCTTGAAGTTCTTCTCGCTCTCACCGATGTATTTGTTGTAGAGGTTGGAAGTGTCGAATTTGAGGAGAGGGAGACCCCACTCCGAAGCGACGGCTTTGGCGCAGAGGCTCTTCCCGCACCCCGGCACTCCGAGGAGAAGGACCCCCCGGGGGAAAGACAGGCCGAATTCTTCTGCCTTGAGGGGGTTCGCAACCACATTTTTTCGCTTCGCCAGCCACTCTTTGAGGTTCACCAGATCCGCCACATTCGCCATGGTCTGTTCGACGGGGTAGTACTCCAGTAGGCCCTCCCGCTCCACCACGGCTTTCTTCGCCTCGATGACGTGCCGGATGTCCTCGGGTGTCAGGCGGTGGTCTTCGATGATGGCTTTGGTGAGGATTTTCTCCGCCTCCATGAGTGTCAAACCCGATAGATGCTTTAGGAGGCCGGCCATCTCCTCTTTGGTGAGGTTCACCTCCACGTATTGTCGGTGGCTGAGGTCTCGGAGGAGGTTCCCCAGGAGGCTTCGATACTCTTCGGCTCCAGGTGCCGGGAGCGCCACAGTGGCGGCCATGGGATCGAGATCTGTGGGGAGGGTGAGATCAGAGCCGGTAAAGACGATGGCACCGTCCATCGTCTCCAACTTTTTGGCTCCAGCCTTCACCTGGGCCCGGAAGATTTCATCAACCTCGAGGTGGGTACCAACACCGTGGAAGTGGTAGATGGCCGGGATGTCCGCCGCCGCAACGTGGGCCATGGCTTTTTGTGCTTCCTTGGTCTCGAAGATGCTCCCCTTCCATCCCACCCTCTTGATGCCCTCGATGCGGGACCAGGTAAAAAGAGGAGTCGAGATCCGATCAGCCACGTGCTGGAGGAGGGAGAGGGCTCGATCAGCCTCGTCGGTAAGGATATGGATTAGGCCGTAACGAGACTGAAAAAGAAGCTCGAGGTCTCGGAGGACGTCTTGGGGCGGCATGGGCCTGACTCGGTTTTTCTGGGAAGTCATTGGTCGGGGCGGTGGTTAGCCCCCGATTTCCCTGAACGCGTCTGAGATGCGGCCGAGTCCCTCCAGGAGTTCGTCTCTAGGGTTCCCGAATCCGATCCGCAGGTACCGGTCCATTCCGAAATGGTCTCCGGGGACGACCAGAAGGTCCTTTTCCGTCCTTAGCTTCTCGGCGAACACGGAGGAGTTCACCTGGGAGCGGTAACGTATGTAGCAGATGGCTCCGGCGTCCGGCGGACGGTAGCTGAAGAGGCCCTCCTGACTCTCGATCCATTCCCTTATCGTCTCAAAATTCTCACGGATGATGCCCCGGGTTCGCTGGAGGATCCGGCCCCGGGTTCTGGGCTCCAGGGCGATGGTGGCCAGATGGTCCGAGAGGGAAGCCGGTGAGATGGTCGTATAGTCGGTGCGACCCCAGAGGTCCATCACGAGCTCCGGTGGGCCCACGACCCATCCCAAACGGAGCCCTGGAAGCCCGTAGGCCTTCGAGAGGGAATTGGTCACCAACACTCGGTCGGTACGGCCCCAGAAAGAGGGTGTTTCCTCTCCTGCAACCTCGGCGCCACAGTACACTTCGTCAGAGAGAATCCATGCCCCATAGCGGTCGGCCAGGGCCACAATGCCGTCCATGGCATCCCCGGTCAGCGCGGCTCCGGTGGGGTTGTTGGGATTGGTCACGAGAATGAAGGCCGCCCCAGCTTCCAGGGCAGCCTCGAGCTCGTTCAGATCGGGTTGCCAACCCGTCTCCTCTCGGAGGTGGAAGGGCAAGATGGGCGCCCCGAAGTTCTCCACCATCCCCGGAACCTGCATGTAGTTGGGGAGCATGACCGCTGCAGGGCGGCCGGGCTCCAGGAGGTGCCAATGTCCGACGAAGTTGGCCTCCGCTCCCCCCACCGTGACCAGAACCGAAGCCTCAGTGGCCCCAGGGTACAGCCCCGCGATCCTCTCCCTCAGCGCGTCCGATCCGTTGGACTGGCCGTAGCTCAGGCGTACGCCTTCTACCCCTTCATCCCTTCCCGCCAAACGAAGGAGCTCCGCCACGGTCAGGGGGTGGACTCCGCTTTCGGAGAGATTGATGCCTACACGGTTCTCGAAGGTGGACTGCCAGCGTTCCATCCTGAAAGGGGTGTACTTCACGACTCGTCTCCTGGCTCTCGCCGATGGCTGAAGGGACCAAGCCCATTTTCCGGATCCGGCATCCTACATGGAGGAGGTGACCCAAGGCAAACACGCGGGGTGGAGTTTCCCGGGTCTTACCCTGCCTGCAGTTGGAAGTACCTTGCCCGATTGGCACCTCTCCTTCCCCCGGTTTACCTTTCCCCGTCCCTCCCTTCGGGGCCCGACTGTTTATTCTCGAACAACCCAGAGTTCTGACTCATGTCACCTATCCGCTTTCCCGATGCCCTGGTGGAACGAGGAGTGAAAGGGAAGAAGATCGTCCTTTTTGTTCTGGATGGTCTCGGAGGCCTTCCCCACCCGGACACCGGGCTGACCGAGTTGGAGACCGCCCGGACTCCGAATCTGGATGCCCTGGCCCGGGAGGGCTCGTTGGGCTGCCTGATTCCCGTGAGCCCGGGGATCACTCCCGGCAGCGGCCCCGGCCACCTGTCTCTCTTCGGGTACGACCCAGCCCAGTACGTCATTGGCAGAGGAGCTTTGAGCGCACTGGGGGTGGGGTTCGATTTGAGGGCAGGTGATCTGGCGGCCCGCTTGAACCTGGCGACGTTGGATGGAGAAGGCCTGGTCCGGGACCGACGCGCCGGCCGGCCGTCCGACGAAGAGGGGAGACGGGTCGTGGAGAAGGCCCGAAAGGGCCTGACTCCGCCGAAGGGGATCGAAGTCTTTCTGGAGCACGAAAAGGAACACCGGGCCGTCCTCATCCTCCGGGGAGAGGGGCTGGGCGCCGACCTTACCGACACCGACCCGCAGGAGACCGGGGTCCCGCCTCTTCCCGTAACCGCCCTCGATCCGGGATCGGAGAAAAGCGCCTCCCTCATGCAGGGGATCCTCGACCAGATCCGGGTCGTTCTGGGGGATGAACCCACCGTGACAGGGGTCCTGGCCCGAGGGTTCGCAGCCTATGAGGGCTACCCCACCTTTCAGGAACGGTACGACCTTCGGGCCCTGGCCATTGCCCAATATCCCATGTACCGGGGGGTGGCCCGCCTGGTAGGGATGGACGTGAAGGAGATCCCTGAAAACCCCTCCGAGCTCGTGGTTCTCCTGGAGAGGTATTTCGACGAATACGACTTCTTCTTCCTCCACTTCAAATACACCGATTCGAGAGGTGAGGACGGAGACTTCGACGGGAAGGTCAAAGCCATCGAATCGGTGGACCCTCTCCTTCCTCGAATCCAGGGGCTGAGGCCGGAAGTTCTGATGGTGACGGGCGATCATTCCACCCCGGCCACTCTGAAGGCCCATTCCTGGCACCCCGTGCCGGTCCTGATCGCATCTCCCTGGGCTCGGCCCACAGGTGGGCGTTTCGGTGAAATGGATTGTTTGAAGGGAGAGCTGGGGACCTTCGAGGGGAAACACCTAATGACGCTGGCTCTGGCCCATGCCGGTCGGCTCGCCAAGTTCGGAGCCTGACCGTGGACGCTGAAGGTTTTCTTCGGCATGCCCTGGAGCTGGGGGAAGAAGGGGATTGGGAAGGGATGGCCGAGGAGCTCACCCAGGCCCTCGAGGCGGATTCCGGCAACCCGGCACTCTTCTGCTGGTTGGGAGTGGCCGAACGAGAGCTTGGTTTGCCCGGATCGGCGTACGATCGTTTCAAGGAAGCCCTGGCCCATGAACCCGAGGACCCCTTTGTCCTGGCCACCGTCGGAAACGGATTGGCCCAGTTCGATGATCCGGATGCCGAGGCCGCTCTCCGGTCCGCTTCGCTCCTGGCTCCGGACCTTCCCGATCTTCTTCCCGGCGCTCTCCGGGAGCGGCTCATGAATCGGCCTTAGGAGCTTGTCCGCGTCACGGCCCCCGGACCATAACGAGGGCAATGCCCCCAAAAGAAAGAGAAGAGCATCTCCTTGCTGAACGTCCCAGTAGAACGGCATCGGCTTTCCAACGGCCTTCGGGTCAACCTCTCCCTCGATCCTTCCATACCGATCGTGGGGGTGAATCTCTGGTATGCGGTCGGCTCCAGGAACGAACGGCCGGGCCGTACGGGGTTCGCTCACCTCTTTGAGCACATGATGTTCCAGGGGTCGGCGAATGTCCCCAAGAATCGGCATTTCGAGCTCATCGAACAGGCCGGTGGATCCTTGAACGCCTCTACCTGGTTCGACCGGACCAACTATTACGAGACTCTCCCCGCCAACCACCTCGAGCTTGCCCTCTGGCTCGAGTCGGATCGGATGGGTTGGATGCTTCCGGCCATGACCAAGGAGAAGCTGGAAAACCAGCAGGAGGTGGTGAAGAACGAGCGGAAGGAGAGATACGACAACCAGCCCTACGGGGACTGGGACGAACGGATCCAGGCCCTGGCTTTTCCTCCCTCCCACCCTTATCACCACTCCGTCATCGGGTCCATGGAGGACATAGGGGCTGCGACGCTGGAGGATGTAGCCGAGTTCTTCAAGACCTTCTACGTCCCCAACAATGCCGTCCTGACCCTGGCGGGAGATCTTGATTCCAATTCGGCCTTGGATCTCATCGACCGCTATTTCGGGGATATCCCTGCCGGGGCAGCTATTCCCCCCCTTCCTGGGACTGTGGAGATTCCCGGAGTCATTGGGGATACGGTCCGGGAGGAGGTGGTAGGGGACGTGCCCCTCCCCAGGGTCTACCTGGCAGCACGAGTTCCCCCCATGACCGCTGAGAGTTTCCATACGGCCGAGGTGGCGGCGACAGTCTTGGGCGGAGGGAAAGCCTCGCGGCTTTACCGCTCCCTGGTTCGAGAAAAACGGTTAGCCAAGGATGTCCTCGCTTATCTGTTCCCTCTCCAGACCAGCGCATCTCTCCTCCTCTTCTGGGTTACCGGCTACCCAGGGGCGAAGCCGGATACTCTGGAGCAGGCTCTATTGGAGGAGCTGGAAGGGGTGGCTTCCGTGGGCCAGGGGGAACTGGACCGGGCGGTTGCTCTGACCGAGACTCATCTCTTGCGAAACCTTCAGCAGGTGGGGGGGAGGGCCGACCTCCTTTCCATGTTTGATCAAACCTTCGATGACCCGGCCCGGTTGAATTCGGAAGTCGATCGGGTACGGGCCGTGACCCAGTCTCAGATCAAGGACTTCGGAGAAGAATTCCTTGGGCCGAGCAACCGGGCATTTCTCACCTACATTCCGGGAGGTGGCGAATGACGGGCCGGGTGGTCCGACCGTTGGATCGGTCCAAAGCTCCTGAGCCGGGCT
>JBDRDQ010000240.1:0-3149 GCA_043820695.1 Gemmatimonadota bacterium
GGACCACATCCAGGCCGGCACAATTCTGGAACCACCGGATGGTACCCGACTCGCTGTCGGCCGAAGCGGTAGGTAGATAGCAGAGCCTGGGCCGTGGTTGTCCAGTCAGGGAGGCCAGATAGCGGATAAAGGTTTCGCCGAACCCGCCTCCGGCGATCAGGATCTTTCGGGCGTTCTCCTGCCGAACGGTTTTCAGGATCACATCGGGCCCGGCAAGTTGCCCTGTCCCCAAAGCAACCGAGCACAAGGCGGAGGAGATGAGGAAGTCTTTTCTTTTCATGATCGACCTTTCTTTGGGAGGCTGCTCGGGGCAGGCTTGGGGCATGCTAAGGGAAGCTGTTTCCATTGGGCAAGCCTCCGGGGAAAGCTCCCGGGGCAAGCCTCCCTTGCCGCTCCCTGTACCCGGGAGCATCTTCCCCGCCGTCCCACGCTGAGTCTCCTTCCCTGAGTCGGGCCGTCCAGGGGGATTCTTATACCGTCTACTACGGATTTCGGCTGGCGAGGACCCCGTGAGGCCCCTGTGAGGACCCCGTGAGAACCCTGTGAGAACCCTGTGATGGATAGTCTCGCCCAAGACCTTCGTTTCGCCATTCGGTCCATCGTGCGGCGGCCTCTTTTCCGGGCAGTTGCGGTTCTGATCCTCGCCCTTGGGCTAGGCGCCACCATCTCTGTCTTCACCTACCTGAACGGGTTCTACCGGCCCTTCCCAGGGGCTGAAGCAGAGGGGTTGGTTCAGCTTTTCGGGGCAGACGATCAGAATCCCTTCCAGGACATCTCATACCTCGACTATCTGGACTATGCTCGATCGGCTCAGGCCTTCGAGTCCGTGGCTGCGGTTCAATCCTATTATGCAGCCAGCGTTCGCCACGAAGAGATGACGGAGGTGGCTTTCCTGGATGCCGTTGCCGGGGACTATTTCCAGCTTCTCGGGGTGCGAACGGCCATCGGGCGTTTGCTCACGGCAGAAGACGATCGGCCCGAGGCCGAGCCGGCCGCGGTGATCTCATTCGCATGGTGGCAGAGCCGATTCCACGGAGACCGGTCGGTCCTTGGGAGCACCCTTTATCTGAATTATCGGCCCCATACCATAGTCGGGGTCATTTCTCCGGATTTCGTAGGATCAGCTTCCGATTCCCGCCCCCACGTCTGGATTCCCATTGCGCCCTTCCGGGACCGGTACGTGAGTTGGGACCGGATGGCCTTGAACCGAGACCTCCCCCTGGTTCGGGTTTACGCACGGCTTGGGGAGGGTGTGTCCGAAGCCCTGGCCGCGGAGGATCTGCAGAGAGTCGCCGAAAGCCTGGACCAAGCCTACCCGCCCCCTGATTCCCCTCGCAGGGTCCACCTGAGGCCGGCCACCTGGATCGATCCCAGAGCCCGCCTCGCCGAGGAATCCACCAATCGCATTCTCATGCTGGCTGCCGGGGGCTTTCTCTTCCTGGTGTGCGCCAACGTCGCAAACCTGCTTTTGTCCGTCTTCTCGGCCCGAAAAAAGGAGTGGGCACTCCAGGCCGCACTTGGAGCCTCCCGGGCCCGCTTGGTACGGGGCGTCCTGGCGGAGAATGTTCTCCTGGCACTCCTCGCCGGAGCCTTGGCGGTGGGCCTCGCCGTACCGATCTCCTCCCGCCTGGGCTCCTACTTCTCCCGACCCAGCGTCTGGGGAGAGAATGTTTCCAGGGAATTTGCCTTGGATTTCCGGGTCGTGGGGTTTGCAATAGGGATCTCTCTGCTGACGGGCCTCCTGGCCGGAAGCCTTCCGGCCATCCGCGCCATGGGTCGAAACCTCACGGACGTTCTCAAGACCGATCCGTATGGGATGATCGGCTCGCGGAGGGTATTTGGGTGGAAGGCCCCAGGCCTGAGAGACCTCCTGATGTCCGTCCAGGTTTCCCTTTCCGTTGTTCTCCTGGTCGTCTCGGGGCTCGTCCTCCGGACCCTGGTGAACGCCGGAGACATCGACCCGGGATTCGAGTACGAGCAGCTGGTTGGAAGCCACATCTCCACAAGTAGTACGTCGATCGTGCCGGAGGACCGGGAGCGGTTCTTCAGGGAGGTGGAGGAGCGGATATCCATGGAGCCATGGGTCCGATCGGCCACCGTGTCGGGGAACGCCCCCCTCTCCGGCCATGGGTCGGTCAACCTCAGGGTGGTGGGGGCGGAGGAACCCGCGCCGACTCTGGTTTCAATGGTCCACTTCGGTTTCTTCGAGAAGTTGGGCATCGACCTCGTGGTCGGTCGTACCTTCACCGATTTCGACGACGCTGAGGCTGCCCCTGTGGCAGTCCTGAACCGTCCTGCGGCTGAACGTTTGTTCCCCGGCGGGAACGCTGTGGCTGGTCGTCTCTGGCTTGTCGCTGGGGGTGGGGAAGAACAGGAGTTCGAGGTCGTGGGGGTGGTTGGGGACACGAAACTCAGGGATTTCCTGATCCCTCCGGAGCCGGCGGTCTACCTTCCCTACGCCCAGCATCCCTACCCCACAGGGAGCGCCCTTCTGGTCACTACGGCGGGGAGCCCGGAACAGGCGGTCCCCCTCCTCCACAGATGGCTTCGGGAGTTCGAGCCCCACCTGGCCATCGTCAACGCCATCTCTTACAAGGACGTCGTCCGAGGCGCCCTCTATACGCAGCGGATGAACGCCGAACTCTTCTCGGTCCTCGCAGCCTTTGGGCTGATTCTGGCCGGCGTCGGTATCTTCAGTGTCGTGAGCCTATCGGTGACTCGGAGGACCCGGGAGATCGGTGTCCGGAAGGCGATCGGGGCCACGGGTGGGGAGATCAATCGGCTGGTGATTCGGCAGGCCCTGGGTCCGGTGGTGGTGGGGATTGCCGGAGGCCTGGTGGTCTCTATCGGCGCCTCCAGGCTGGTTCAGAGCATCCTCTTCGGGGTGGAGCCGTCCGACCCATTGGGCTTGGTCGGGGGGAGTGTCGTTCTGCTTCTCACCGCAACTACGGCCGCGTACCTTCCCGCCCTTCGGGCCGGGAGGGTGGACCCGGTCAGGGCTTTGAAGGTAGAGTAGCCGATTGTGAAGATGAATTCCAGGTTCCTCGGAGTCGCCGTTCTTCTCGGCATTCTCGCTTGGATGCTCGATGCCGCCGTCGGTGCCTTCATTTTCCGGGAAGGCGCCTTCTGGGCGCTGGCCGTCTTCTCCG
>JBDRDQ010000241.1:0-6353 GCA_043820695.1 Gemmatimonadota bacterium
CGAGGCCCGTCCATGCCTGCTCGCAACCTGCCGAGAAAGGCGCCGGCCCCCTCCACCCCTCCCTGATCCAACGCGTTGATGAGTGCGCTCCCCACCACCACCCCCTCCGACACGCCAGCTACCAGTGAGGCTTGTTCCGGCGTGGAGATCCCGAATCCCACCGCGATTGGCAGGTCGACCTCCCCTTTGATCGCCTCCACTTCCCTACCCAACTCCGCCCGGAGCTCCTGGCGGGCACCTGTCACCCCGGTCCTTGAGATATAGTAGAGGAACCCGCTTCCGCCCTCGGCTACGGCTTTGATCCGGTCTTTTGGCGTGGTGGGAGCCAGGAGGCGAATCAAATCCAGCTCTGAAGCGATGATCTGGTCTTCCAGATTCTTGTCCGCCCCGGTTGGAAGGTCGGTCAGGAGAAGGCCCTGGGCCCCAGCCTCCATGGCTTCTGAGAGAAACTCACCCATCCCGAACTGAAGAATCGGGTTCAGATAAGAGAAGAGCACTACGGGCAGGTCATGATCCTTCCTGAACCGCCGAAGGAGCCCCAATACGCCCTCCACCGTCATTCCCGCCTGGAGGGCTTTGAAGGACGCCCTCTGGATGGTGGGTCCGTCGGCCAGCGGGTCGCTGAAGGGAATCCCGAGCTCGAGGACATCGCCCCCGGAGGCGGCAAGGGTCCTCATCAGCGCCAAGGAACTCTCGGCGTCGGGATACCCGGCCGTAAGGTAGGGAATCAAAACCCCGCGACCCTCAGCCTTCCGGCGGGCGAAGCAACTTTGGATCGTGGCGGAAGAGGATTGCATTCAGATGAGATAGTCGCTGACCTGGACGCCGTATTTTTGCGGATCCGTGGTCTTGATGATGGTTCGGGCTGGCCTGCCGGTACCGGGGTCCATCACAGAAAGGTCCAGGGTCACCGGCTGGGATAGGGGGACCCCCATAGAGTCCGAGATCACCTTCACGAACGGCTGATGGAGACAGTTCGGGTCCTTGTTCACCCCTGACACCACCCCCATCTCCATGCTGTCCAGGATGACCAGCGTGCCGATGGGGTAAACACCGGTGGCATTGATGAGGGCTTTCACGAGGAGCGGATCCTGCCCCCGCTTGGGGTTGTCCCGCATCTCCGCCAACACCAGATCCGGCGGATTGGGCTGGTACTGATAGCTCCGGATTGAAGTCCCGGCGTCAAAGGAGTCCGCTACCGCCACAATGCGACTGAAAAGGGTGGGCGTCCGGGAACGCCGGTTCTTGGGGTATCCGGCAAGGTCGATCCGCATGTGGTGCTCATAGGCCATGAGCATCTGCCGGTAGGGCATGTCGGGAAAGCCGTGGAGATGGAAGAGAGCCAACAGACCTTCCGTCGGGTGCTGCTGGAGCTCGAACCACTCCTCCTCGTTCAACGCCCCTGGTTTGTTGATGACGTCGACATCGATCCGGCTCTTTCCCAGGTCATGAAAAAGAGCGCCCAACCCCAATTCGTAGAGCTGGAGCTTCTCGAGGCCAAGACGGTCGCCGATGATGACACTGAAGATGCAGACATTCACACAATGGGTGAACGTGTACTCGTCGTAGTCCCTCAGCGTCGTCATGGTAATCATGGACGGCTCATCCGAAAGAACCTGATCCACGATGCCCTGGATGGCCCGCTTCACCTTCCGAACGTTGACGGCCTTTCCCATCCGGACGTCCGTAAGAGCCTCTTTGGCCACCTGAACCGATTGGGTATAGGTCCGTTTGGCCGCGTGGATCAACTCTCCCTCCAGTTCGGGCTCTTTCACCTCACTTGAGGGAAGGACCTGAATGTGGAGAACGGGTGCGCCCGCCAACCTGTCCATGAAACCCGTAAAGGGATCCTCCGCATCCGGCTCCCGAACGAGAAGGGAGAGGAATGGCGCCCATTCGGTCCGATCGATGCCCGGTAGCACCTCGATCGCCCCCAACCCATGGTCGGTCAGGGTTCGGGCGAAGCTTCCGAAAGTCGAGTAGTTGGAAAGGTCCAGACGGAGGCGGGTTTCATTGAAGAAGAAGAAATCACCGACCACCCTCAGCTCCACCGAACCTTCCTCCATGACCAGCCTTGTGAGATGGTTGTGGAGGTCGTCGAGAGCCTGCTGAACAGTTGTGTTCTCCAGGGGATACAGCTTCAGGGATCGCAGGACGGTGTAGAACCTGGACAGCACCATCCGCCCTTGTTCCTGCAGGCGGGCAGAGATCTTTACGGGTGGGGAGTCTCTCTGCACCATCCTCTTACCCCTCCCCCCTCAGGGCCCGGTTCACCGCACTCCGAACCACCGGATCTTGTTCCCCGATGGCTTTCTCCAGAGCCGCGTTCGCCTCCGGGGTGTCCATCTTCCCCAGCGCCAAGGCGGCGCAGGCCCGAATCTCCCCCGTTTCCCTCCGACCCAGGAAACCGCGCCCATTCAGCAAGCCATCCAGGAGACGTAGTCCCTGGGGATCCTGAATGAGGCCGTAACTCTCGAAAAATGCGATCTGCTCCGAGATGTCGGCCTGCCGGATCTTTTTCCCCTCGATGGCTCCCCTCAGGTAGGAGGCCGCCGGTCGAAAACGAAGGTTTCCCAACGCCCGTGCAGCCGCGATGCGAACCTCCCGCTCCTGATCGGAAAGAGCGTCCTTCAAACCGCCTACGGCCACGGCGACCTTGATAGACCTGGCAGTCTCAATGGCTGCGAGGCGCACTTTCGTGGCGTCGTGGGACATGAGCCTCGCTACCCTGGAGGCCGACTCCTTGAACTCCATCTTCCCGGCCAGACCAACGGCGCCGGCGACCACCACTGGATCCTCGGAATCCATGCATTCGAGAAGGGCCCCGGGGTACTTCCGGGCAATCACCTTCACCGCATCCTGAATGACGAGTTTGATCCTTGGGCCGTCAGCTTCCTCCGCTCCTCGGAGAAGGGGCCCGAGGGCATCCGCTCGGAGGTGACGGAGAAGGGAAGAAAGCTCACCGGGGTCCGGGGAGATGGATCCATCCTCCAGGGCCTGGACCAGCTCCCTCAGCATCTCCGCCCCGCTCACCTTTTCCAGGATCTCTTCAGCCGTGGCCCGTTGCCCGGGCTGGAGGGCTTCCTCGGAGGCGAGAAGCCGGGACAGTTCTTCGAGAACGGCCCCAGCCGAGCTGAGGGCGCCCCTGCCCAGGAAGTTGGGGAGCAGGACCTGGAAGATCTCTAGAATCTCCTCCTGCCGCTCCGGAAACCGTGGTTCCTCCACCCGGTCGAAGAGAGCAGACAGAACATCCCCTCGGAGATCCCGGTTCATCTCGATGCGGATCTCATCCTGGATCCTCCTCATTTCCATGGGATCCAGGGAATAGAGGGTCGGATTGAAGTCGTCGGGCCTGACCTGGCTTCGGCCGCCCCTCCCCTCGCCCACCGCAGTGGACACCTCCCCCCCGTCTGGAGCCGGGTCACCCAGTTCCTCCCGGATGATCCGCTCGAAGCCCCCTATCAGGCCCCGATCCGAGGAGGGCAGGTCCAGGTTCATCCCCTCGGCCAGGAGGTCTATATAGCTGTAGGTGAAATACTTGAGGTCCTCCTCCCAGAGAATGGTGAGGAGGTCATCCCCCTGGAGTCGGAGATCCCGAGCCCGATTCAGCACCTGGAGGAGCGCGGTCAGCTCATGGGTCTCCAGTCCCTCATGGAGAGTGAAGTCCCGGATTCCATCCTTGAACAGGAGAAAGGCCAGGGAGTCGGTCCGGGAGCCGCTTTCGTAGACCACCTCTCCCATCCACGTGAAGCGATCCTCGTCCACGCTGATAGGAAGGCGGTCCATTTTTCCCCAAAGAGCCCCAAGGGCCTCACCCAGTTGGGAGATGAACCGCTGATAGACGGGGTTGTTTTCATCGTAAAGCTGATGAGCCCTCAGGGCCTTTCCCAGAACGACGAAAAGCGCCTTCACATCCTCAACCGGGAGGGTCGAAGGATCAGTCCAATCCAGAACGACCCCCTGCGGGGTGTCCTCTGCGTCAGGCGGGGTCTGAATCACAGGCTCAAAGGGTTAGGTCCCTTTTTTCCAAACGGGCCACGTGGGCCACATCCTTGTCACCTCGACCGCTCAGGCAAACCAGGATTGGGCCATTCTCAACCTCTCCCTCACCAAGGTGCGAGAGGTACGCCAGGGCATGGGCAGTCTCCAGGGCCGGAATGATCCCTTCGGTCCGGGACAGAAGATGGAAAGCCGCCAGCGCCTCATCATCTCTTATCGCCACGTACCGAGCCCGTCCCGAATCCCGCAACTGGGACTGTTCGGGCCCGACTCCGGGATAATCCAACCCCGCCGACACGGAATGGGCCGGTGCCACCTGCCCATCCTCATCTTGTAGAAGATAACTCAGGGAACCGTGAAGCACACCAGGTTTTCCCGCGGAGAGAGAGGCAGAATGCCTGGATGTGTCGATGCCCTCACCCGCGGCTTCCACCCCGATGAGGGCAACGGCCTTGTCCTGCAGGAAAGCGTGGAAGATCCCCATGGCGTTGGATCCTCCCCCGACACAGGCGACGACCGCACTGGGGAGAACCCCCTCCTTCTGGAGCATCTGCTCCTTGGCTTCCCGGCCGATAACCGCCTGGAAATCCCTCACAATTCGCGGGAATGGATCAGGCCCTACCACGGATCCGATGATGTAGTGAGTATCCCGGACGCTGGTGACCCAGTCCCGGATGGCCTCGTTGGTGGCGTCTTTCAGGGTTCGGGTCCCCGACGATACGGGCCGGACTTCGGCCCCCAGCAGCTCCATGCGGTAGACATTCAGGGCCTGCCTGGTGACGTCTTCCTCCCCCATGTATACCACACATTCAAGGCCGAAGAGGGCACAGGCCGTAGCCGTGGCCACACCGTGCTGGCCGGCCCCGGTCTCGGCGATGATCCGCTTCTTCCCCATCCTCCGGGCCAGGAGAAGTTGCCCCAGGGTATTGTTGATCTTGTGGGCGCCGGTGTGGTTGAGGTCTTCCCTTTTCAGATACAGGGGCCCCACACCCAGCTCGGCCTCCAACCGAAGGGCCCGGTAGAGGGGGGTGGGCCGCCCGACATAATCCTTTAGAAGACCCTCCAACTCATCCCAGAACCCCGGGTCTTCCCTGGCAACCGAATAGGCCACATCCAACTCTTCCAAGGCCGGGATGAGGGTCTCAGGAACGTACCGGCCTCCATAGGGTCCGAACCGGCCTTTCTCCTCTTTGGTTTCCACCGTCACGGTCTTTCTCCCGCCGTTGCAGCCCGAACGCGCCGGATGAACGCCTCAACCCGGAGCCGATCCTTGATTCCGGGGCTCTCCTCGACCCCGGAGCTCACGTCCACCACCTGGGGACGGAGTCTGACCACGGCCTCATTGACGTTGTCAACTCCGAGCCCTCCCGCCACCACCAGGGCCACCCCGGGCGGGAAACCGTCGCGGACCTCAGCCACCTCCTCCCACGAGAAAGGGGTCCCGGTCCCGCCCCTTTTCCGGGGATGCCACCCATCCAGAAGGACTCCATCCACCACCCCCCCGAACCGGGCCAGCCCCTCCATCACATCCGCCAGCCGACGTACTCTGAGGGATTTCCATACTTCCCAGGGCCCGGCCCGGCGAAGATCCTCCACAAATTCCGGGGGTTCGTCTCCGTGGAGCTGGATCACCGAAGCCCCCACCCTGTCCGCCAGAACCGTGACCGAGGACACGGCCAGGTCGGCCACCACGATCACCGAAGGCGCCTGGATCCCGTCCAAAAGCTCCCGGGCCTCCTCCGCGGTTCGGGCCCGGGGGGTGTTCGGTACCAACACGACCCCCAGGTAGTCGGCCCCGGCTCCCGCGGCGTGGAGGGCATCCGCTCGCCGCGTGAGGCCGCAGATCTTCACCTTCGTGTCCGACACGGTCGCCCCTGGAAAGGTGGAGGAATCAGCCATCCCACCGTGCTACCCGCGGGCGCCCCACCAGTTCGGCCGCCGCCCTCTCCGGGTCCGGGGCTCGAAGGAGGGATTCTCCCACCAGGATTCCATGAACACCGGCGGCCCCTAATCGATCCACGTCGGAGGAAGTCCAGATGCCGCTCTCCGAGATCACGGCCACATCCGTCGGAATCGCGGAGAGGAGCTCAAGTGTCACGTCGAGGGAGGTTTTGAAGGTCTGGAGGTTCCGATTGTTCACTCCGATAAGGCTGGCGCCCGCTTGGAGGGCTCTCTCCACTTCCCCGAGGCTATGGACCTCCACCATCGGGGTAAGCCCCAGAGTCAGCGCCGCCTCATGCAAAGAGGAAAGTGCCTGGTCCGACAGGATCCTGGCGATGAGAAGCACCCCGTCGGCACCGGCCGAACGGGCTTCCAGGAGCTGGACCCTGTGAAGAACGAAGTCCTTTCGGAAC
>JBDRDQ010000242.1:0-5073 GCA_043820695.1 Gemmatimonadota bacterium
CGATCAATTGGAGCTGGGTACCGGTGGGTCACGAAGGGAACGATCCTGGAGCCCGAAACGTATGGAGAACGGTGTGAAAAACCGATGCACCCAGCCTGACCCTGAAGATGGAGTGGACGTGAACGGCAAGAACCGCCCAATCTGCCCGACGGTAGCTCGGGTTTCGTAGCCGGCCGACTCACCGAGGGGATGGAGAGCCCAGAGCCCCTAAACAGTCCCTGAGGGGTAGGCTTCCAACCCGTGGGGTAGCTCCGCCCCTAGGCCTCCACCTGCAGATTCCTCAGAAACACCCCGACAATCCGGTTCAGGTCTCCCGTTCCATCGTAGAAGAGGTTCAAAACCGGCTTGCCCATGTCGGCCTGGACTTCGGCCAGAATTCCGGAGGTTACCTGGCCGGGCATGCATCCGAACGGCGAGCAATTCACGACCAGGGATGCCCCCTGGTGAAAGAACTTTACGGCCCGGCCGATGGTCAGAAGGGTCTCACCGCCATAGTTGAAGGAGGCATAGCGATAGGCCGCCTCCGCCGTCTCGTCGATGGAGGGCTCATGCCGGTCCGAAAGGAGCTCCCCGGTCTCCTCATGCCAGATGTGCTCGGTTTCGAAGAGGTATTTGTTCTTCACATAGCTCTTGGCCCGGCCCATGATGTCCCACCCTTCCCTAGCCCGCTGCTCATGCGCCCAAGCGGCGTAGAGCACCCACTCGTGGAAGGGAGCCAGCCAGGCTTCCCCGCCCTGGGCTTCGATCGCCTCCACCACCCTCTGGTTGGAGAAGTCGTTACAACGGACGAAGATCTCCCCCACCACTCCCACCAGGGGTTTGGTAGACGCCGGCTTGGGCAGGGCCCGGAAGGGGGCCAGGGCCGCCGCGAAGGCCGGCTTCAAAGGTGCACTGCTTCCGAAGGCCTCCTCCATGATCCGAGTGGCATCGTCCACCAGGCCATCGATCTGGGCAGGATCCTCGGCGTAGGGACGGAACCGACACCCTACCTTGAAAATCAGATCGCCGATGAGGCACCCGGTCCAGATCTTTCTCCGGAGACTCTCCTCCAGGCCCTGATAGGCGTTGTCGTTGTTGGGGGCCATGATGGCCAGCTTCCCGAACCCTTCCTCCTCCAGGATCATCCTCTCCAGGAGGTTGTACTGCCCAAACCGGCAGGGGCCGCAGCCCGAAGGCATGAAGAGGGCGTCGTTGCTCCCATCGCCTCCCTTTTCCCGGAGGGTCTGGAGCAGGCGGCCGATGGTCAACGTCATGGGAATGCATTCGCCGCCCCGAGTGACCTGCCGCCCGATGGTCATGCTCTCATCGTCCTCCAGGGGGAGGGAGCGTGCGTCGAAGCCATGCCCCCGCATGGCGGCGGCAGCCAGCGGTGCACCGATGGTGTGCAGGGGCGGAACCCAGATCGTCCGGTTCGCGAAGGCTTCCACCGGGTCGGTCCGGTCGGGGAGCGGGGGCGGTTTCGGAACGGATTTCTCCTTCCGGCTTCGGACCACGTCCAGGAAGGCCTCGATCCGAGTGAGGTAACCGGCGTCTCCGCCGTGCTCGTCCAGCTCGAGAATGAGGAATGGCTTCTCCCCGAGGATGCTCTCGGCAAAGGTGAGCAGGAACGAGTCGGGGCCGCATTTGAAGTTCGTCAGCCAGATGGGAAAGATGTTCTTCTGGCCCCGGACCCACTCCAGGGCCTGCAGCAGCCGCTGGCCGTACACCCAGAACATGTTTCTGAACTCGGGTCCCAGTTCAACCTTATGGATAGGGGCGAAGTCGGCCGGAATCACATTGAACCCCTTTTCTGCGACCTTCAGGGGCAACTCCAGGTTCGCATTCCCATCGAACAGGTTGTATGGCCTCCCCAGGAAGAGGATGCTCGGCCTGTCATCGTTCTCGAGGGAATCCGTGAGCACCTCCCCTTCCCTCTTGCAGGCGTCCATGAAGTCAGCCTGCGCCGCCAGCGCCGATTCCCAGGCTTTCCGAATCTCCCGGGTCGAGGCTCCCAGCGGTTGTCCGAGAACCTGGGTCAGCTCCTTCACCTGTCGTTTCAGCCCCCACCGAAAGTCCACCGGCGGGGCCAGGATCTTCTCCGCACCCGGCCTTCCCGCCACTCGCAGGGCGGAGCGGGCCATGGCTGGCAGGGCACAAACGACGGGGCAGAAGAAGGCGTTGGAGTACTCCTCCGGCACCGGTTCGCTGACGGTGTGAGGCATGAACAGGAAATCCACGTCATCGTCCTCAGCCAGTTGGCCCACGTGGCCATGAGCGAGCTTGGCGGGGAAACAGTACTCGGCTCCAACCAATGCCCCGGAAAGCTCCCGAATCTTCTCATCGGTAGGATGAGACATTCGGATCTGGCAGTTCAGGTTGGCCATGAAGGTTTGCCAGAGGGGAGCATGGCTGAAGGTGGAGAGGGTGTTGGGGATTCCAACGGTGGGCCCGGTCTTCTTCCCCGGCACCCGGTGGTTGGCGAAGGCGGCCGCGGCCAGCTTGGCCCTCAGGCGGAAAGGATCGAATTCCGCCGTCTTCCGCTTTTCCGTCGCCTCCGGGTCTCTGCCGCAGAGATATCCCCAACTGGGCGCCTCGTCCTCACCGGAGATGTGGGCGTAGGTGATTTTGCAGCTGTTCGTACACAGGGAGCACTCTTCCTGAGAAAGGGTGATTTTGCGCTCCGTCAGATCCAAGCCCTTGAAGGTGGTGGCGGTCCCCTCGGCCTCCATGCGCTCCTTGGTGAGGAGGGCGAGGCCATAGGCACCCAGGACGTGGCAGTAGGGGGATACCACCACTTCTGCGTCCAGGAGCTTCTCGAAGGCCGCGACCAGACCTTGGTTCCGGGCCGTGGCTCCGCAGAAGAAGACCTTCTCCCTGGAGAAGGACCGGTTCCCAACCACCTTGGCCAGATAGTTTTCCACCACCGAGTACATTACTGCGGCCAGGGCTTCCTTGGGCTTGTACCCCATACGAATCAGGCGCTCGACATCCTGCTCCATGAAGACCGTGCAGCGGTCGGAGGTGTGCGGGGGAGCCACTCCCATCACCAACGCTCCCACCTGGTCTACAGGGTACCCCAACTTCAGGGCCTGCTCCTCCACAAAGGACCCGGTCCCGGCGGCACACACGTAGTTCATGTTCGAGTCCTGCATGGCGCCGTGGCGGGCCCGGATGAACTTCGAGTCCTGGCCCCCGATCTCGAACACGGTGTCCACGTCCGGGTCCGTGGCCAGAGCCCCTGCAAGGTGGGCGGTGATCTCGTTCACGACCGCGTCGGCTCCTACGAGGGTCCCGATCATCTTTCGCCCGGATCCCGTGGTTCCGCAGCCCAGGATGTGAATGCCCCGGCTCCGAGGCGTCAGACTCTCGAGAAGAGCGGTGAACAGGGCCTTGGTCGCCCCGACAGGGTCACCCCCGGTCTTCCGGTACACATCGATGATTACTTCGCCGGCCTCATCCACCAGCACGACCTTGGTCGATGTGGACCCGACGTCGATGCCCATGTATGCCCGGACCTCGTTCTCAGGATCGGTCTTCGTCAACCGGATCTCGTTCTCGAGGCTGTCGGTCCAGCTTTCCGCCACGTCGAAGCTGGGGTACTTGGTCTTCACCAATTCCAACGGAGGGCGGGTTGCTTCCCGCCGGGGTTGATCCTCGGGCTGGTCCCCCTGCGGGAAGGTGATGGGGCCGGAACCTCCGTTTTCCGAAGCCAGATAGGCTGCTCCCAGGGCAGCGGCGAATTCCGCCGCCTCGAAGCTCCGGATCTCGGTCTCCGACGAGTCCTTGAGCCACCGGAGAACCTCTCGGTTCTTGGCTACGCCTCCCGTGACAACGGTCAGTCCCTCCAGGGTTTTCCCTCGGAGGAGGGTTTGCAGGACATTGGCGGATAGGCCTTTACATAGGCCACACCAGAGGGCCTCCTTGTCGTATCCCTCCTGCTGGCGATGAATCAGGTCGGATTTGGCGAACACGGCGCATCTGGTGGCGATACTGGGAGGGTCCAGAACAGGATCGAACCCGTGACGATCCTCCAGCGCGAACCCTAACCGGACGGCCTGCGCATCGAGGAATGAACCCGTACCGGCCGCACACAGGGTGTTGGTCGCTACATCGAAGAGATGCCCGGCCTCGTCCAGCTGGATGAGAGTGACGGAGGACGCGCCCACATCGATGATGTTCCTGACATGGGGGAGGCTTTCCTTCACCCCCCTGATCGTCGCTTTGCAGAGGTCCGTAAGGGGAAGCCCCAATCGCTCCGCGATGTTCTCGGCCCCTGATCCCGTCAGGGCCAGCATGGGGTCGCCATTCGACTCCAGCTCCTCGAGAGCGCTCCGAAGCGCCTCCATGGGTTTCCCTTCATGCGGAAGGTAGGTGGGGAAGGACGGCTGATTGGTGGAGGAAAGCACGGCGATTTTTAGGAACCGTGAACCGACATCTATGCCGATGGCCATACAATCCACCTATTCTCCCGAGAAAGACATTTACACGTGCGTTCGGACTGAATGGAATATTACCCGGCGGAGGCGGTCTGCGTCCTAAGGAATACGACGTATCAGCGCCCCAGATATTACGTAGCACCGGCGGCCCGACAGAAGCACCTGCTCTTGTGGAAAAGTAAAGGACCGAAAAGGAAAAACGCAAACGGGTTGGACCGAAATATAAACCCGACTCTTTGTTTTCTGCTAGAAAAGAAAAGGCCCCCCCTCTCTGATCGGCAGTGGGACTTTTTCTTCTTTCTAACCCGGCCACCGAACGAAATCAGTGAGGAACTTGGGGACTTCCCTGGGACTCGACCTCTGTCCCACATGCATTGCAGAATTGCCAGGTTAGCCTGAGCTTCTCCTGGGCCATCTCAGCCATTGGCGCGCCCTGCACCACAGGATTTATGTGCACATCGGCGCCGAGGAGGTCCCGGTCATAGTCCGAGTCCGTCGTTACTCCCAACTCTTCTCGACGGGACTGAAAGGGAACCAGATTATACTTGATATCGGCCACCGTGAGCGGGGCGTCGAGGTCCCACGGGTACCTGGAACCGAACTCTCTGACCAGTAGCGAATGGAAACGGTGCAGCACGGCTTGCTCGTCGAGCCCCAT
>JBDRDQ010000243.1:0-17654 GCA_043820695.1 Gemmatimonadota bacterium
CACACCGGGGATCATCGCCCCGTTGGAGGTCATCAGCACGTCCACATTGGTCATCACGACCGGGACTTCGTTGGTCGGGATGGGAGCCGCGGCGCCGACTTCCCACAGGTTGGCCGAGATGTTGGCCTTCCCGTTGAAGATCACCGGCACGTAGGTGTTGGTGCCCATGCGGATCTGGTTAGTGGGCACGTTCAGCGTAACCACCTCTTGGTCACCCGCGGCAGCCTCGACCGGAGCCGGGGGAACGGCGAACTTCTGGGTGGCCAGGACGATGGGGGTCCCCGCTGCATTCTTGAAGACCACATCCACCTTGTCCAGGGCCTTGTCGCCCCTGGTGATGTTGAGGCTGACCTCTACCTGACCATTGACGTTGGTCAGGACCACCGGCACACCAGCGCCCGTGGTGATGGACTTGATGGAGATCGTGGCGGGCTCATCGGGGCCCTTACCAGCGAAGTTCACGATACCGTTTTCACCCGCAGCGACCGTCACGCCCTTGCTCAGAGCCGGGAAGGTGACCTTTTCCGGGGCGGTGATGGTAACGGTGTAGAGACCAGGGGTAAGATTGGCGAAGGAATAAGCCCCGCCAGCACCCGTCTCGGTGGCCTTGGTGGCTCCACCAGTCAGAGCGACTGCGACTCCAGCTCGGCCGATGTTGTCAACCGTGACAGCACCGGAGATGGTAGCGAGCTGAATGGCGGTCCCTGGGAAGTGAGCCGTGCGGGTCTCACCGGTGGCCACGGTGACTTGCGCCGCGACCGTCGTGAAGTTGGTGCCAGCCGGCGGGGTGATGGTAACGGTGTAGGTCCCCTTCCGGAGGCCCGTGGCGCGGTACTCACCACCAGCGCTCGTCACGGAGTTGTCCGTGATGTTGCCGGGGCCGCCCGTCACCTTGACGGCTACGCCGCCGAGTGGTGCGCCACTGGAGGTCACGAGACCAGTGATGGCCGCGGTCTTGATGTAACTCCCGGAGAAGTCCACCGTAGCCGTCTCACCGTTCATAGTGATGGTGGTGCTCTTCGAGACCTGCGAGAAGGAAACGTCCGTGTGTGTCGAGGCGTCGATGGAAACCCCGTAGCTGCCCGCCGGCACGTTCGCAAACGCGTACGTTCCACCGGCACCGGTGGAAGCGGACTGGGAGACGGCGCCGACCAGCGTGACACTCACGCCGGCAAGGCCGGTACCCTCAGCGGAAACCGTACCTGCCACGGTCCCGTAAGAGATCTCCTCGATTACAGGGTCACTGTCCTCGTCACAGGCCGTCAGCGGCATCGCCACCAACGCGGCCAAGAGGAAGTAACGGAGGTGCTTCATGGTTTTTTCCATCCATTGCTGGAGGTTACGAAGTACCCGCTGGCCGCCGACCTCTCTCGAGCCTCGATCTCACCAACCCCGGCTCTTGCCAGGGCCCCCCAAAGGGGCGGGGAAATACCGGAGGTTTTCGACGCAATATTGGTGCCAGTTACGCAGATAGCGTAAGACCTTATTAACAAAGGACTTACGCTATCCCCAACACCTCGGTTTTTCTACAGTTTTCTGACGCACCCTCAGAAATCTGAGGGCCGGTCCTCAAAACACGATTTTCCCAATCAGCACGGTAGTTCCGGGTCCTGCCGCAAGAATTCCTCCGCCATGTCCACGAACTCCCTCGACCCGACATAGAGGGGAGTCCGTTCATGCAGGCTCTGGGGGACGATATCCAGGATATCCCTCTCCCCATCGGAGGCCCGCCCACCGGCCTGCTCACAGATCAACGCCATGGGAACCGCCTCGTACATGAGACGGAGCTTACCCTGGGGGCTCGCCGAATCCCGGGGATACATAAAAATGCCCCCCTTGAGGAGGGTCCGGTGGAAGTCGGCCACGAGAGAGCCGATATACCGGGAGCGAAAAGGCAACATTTCCTCATCACCCATCCCCTTCAGGCACGCCACCAAGCGCTGCTGCCCCCTGGCCCATTTCTGGAAGTAGGCCTCGTTCACCGAATAGTATCGTTGGGGGGGGTCGGGGATCAGGATGTTCGGGTGGCTGAGAAGAAACTCGCCGATGGAGGGATCCAGGGTGAAGCCGTGCACTCCGGTGCCGCTGGAGTACACCAGCATGGTGGAGGACCCGTAGACGACATACCCACCCGCCACCATGGCCCGCCCCGGCTGGAGGCAGTCCTCCAGCGTTCCCCTCTCCCCGCTGGAGATCTTCCGGTAAATGGAAAAGATGGTCCCTATGGACACGTTCACGTCGATGTTCGAGGAGCCGTCCAGCGGATCGTAGATCAGAACATAGTCCCCAACCGGGAACCTCTCCGGAATGGGGATGATGTCCGCTTCCTCTTCCGACACCATGCAGCAGAGGTTCCCGCTGTGGTCCATGGCGTTGTAGATGACTTCCTGGGCGAACCGGTCCAGCTTTTCCACCTCTTCACCCTGGATGTTCTCCATTCCCGCTTTTCCCAGGATATCGACCAGGCCGGCCTGGGCCACCTCCCGTTGGATCAGCTTCGCCGCCAAGGCCAGATCTGTGAGGATATTGCTGAGGCGCCCCGTGGCTTCGGGGTGCTTTCGCTCCTCCTCGATGATGTGCCGGTCGATGGTTACGACAGCACTGTGAAGCATGGTTCCTCCCCCTCCATTGGGGTGGAAGTTCGAGAACTCACCGTCACGGTCTATTTGGATCATATACCTCCGTGGGGAAAGGAGGCAACAGAGCTCGGTATCATCGATATTCTGCGGACACCCGGTAGCTTCCGTCCTGCCGCGCCCGAACCACCACGACTCCTCCCTCGTCCGTCCGGAAGAGCTGGGCCCCGGCTTGGCGGAGTCGTGCCAAAGTTGCCGGGTGGGGGTGACCGAACCCGTTCCTTTTCCCCACTGAGATCAGGGCTGTCCCGGGATCCACCCGTTCCAGAAGCTCCCTGGTGGTGGAGGTGGAGCTGCCGTGATGGCCCACCTTGAGCACCTGGATTCGGGGAGAAAGGATCCGCGGCAGGAAACGCTCCTCCGAAGCCGCTGGTGCATCCCCGGTGAGAAGGGCGGCAAAAGCTCCGAACCGGATCTCCAGCACCAAAGAAGCGTCATTTCTGTCATCGGTCGGGCCGGAGTCCTCCCGCTCCGGAGCCAGCACCCTGACGGCCATCCCGTCCAGGTTCAAGGAATCCCCCGCGGCCATCACATGCCAGGGAACGCCCCGCTTCCCCGCAGCCTCCAGGGCATCGAGAAATACCTCGGTACCGGTCGCGACCCCAGGATCCAGGACCGCCCGAACCGGGAACTCCTCCAGGATGGATGCGGCCCCCCCGACATGGTCCATGTCAGGATGAGTGAGAATCATGAGGTCGAGAGCCTCCACCCCCCGGCGCCTCAAATAGGGGAGAACGGTCCGGGCACCCGCGTCGAACGTCCGGGTCTTAGGGCCTGCGTCCACCAACACCCACCGCCCCCCGGGGGACCGCAGGAGTGCGGCGTCTCCCTGCCCCACGTCCAGAACCACGAGCTCGATGACCCCTCGGTTGAGCAGACGAGAAACCGGAGTACCCATGAGGAGTCCCGCCACCACCGCCATCCCCAGGAGTTGATGGCGGTCCCCCTTCCCCACCTTCGGCCCAAAGGCCAGGAAGAAGATCGCCGCTCCGAAGGCCGCGGTCCCCGCAAGGACGGCCGTATGGGAAATCCACATCGAGGCGAAGGGGAGCGCTGCCGCCCCGCTGACGATCTCCAACATGAGCTCCAGGGCCAACTCGACCCCTGAGGCCAGAAACCGAGCCAGGGCTGAGTTGACCAAGGAGAGCAGCAGGGTCAGGAAGATCCCGGGGATGGCCAGCGCCACCAAAGGCGTGACCAGGAGAGTGAGGGGAATCCCCACGAGTGAGACACGGTCGAAATGCCATGCAACCAGAGGAAGGGTAGCCACCGTCGCCGCCCCACCAGCGGCGATTCCCTGGCAGAGGTAGTGGGGGATCAGGCCCCCACCCCGGGAGGAGATCCATCGGGTGAGGGGCCGGTAGGCCACTACCAACCCCAAAGCCCCCGAGAAGGAGAGTTGGAACCCGGGGCGGAGCAGGGCTCCAGGATCGAAGATCAGAAACCCCAGGAAGGCCGTGGCCAGGGCCCCCAGGGGCGACACGGCACGGTTCGAGGCCCGGCCAAGGGCCAGGAGGGAGAGAAGCAGGGCAGCCCGGAAGGCCGCGTCCGGAACCCCGATGGCGAAGACGTAGACCCAGACCCCGAGACTGGCCAGGAGGTACCGGAGCGGATGGGAAAGGCCCAGGAGGCTCAATCCGAGCAAGAGGACCCCCGCGACCACCCCCACATGGAAACCCGAGATCGCCAGCAGATGGGCCGCCCCTGCCCGGGCGAAGGACTCACGGATCTCCGGCGTCAGGCTGTCTTTTCGAGCCCAAACCAGAGCCACCGCGAGGGGGGCCGTGCGCGGGAAGAGCCGCTCCAGTCGACTCTGTACCCAACCCCCTGCAACCACTACTGCGTCACGGGTTCGGAGGCGGGCGGGGGCCGGGAGTGGGTTGATGGAATCGACGCGAAGGTACCCGGCCCTGAGCGGGGTGACTGAGCCCGAGGCCTGATTCCGTCTCCACCTTCCGTGAACTGAGAGGTGCCTCCCTGCTTCCGGATTCTCCCTCTGGGGCCCGGTCACCACCAGCCTGAGGGGTTCCCGGCAGGCCCCCGCCTCGGAGCTGGGGAGGAACTCCCCTTGGCCCTCCACCAGGGGTCCAACCAACCGACCGGAAAGGTGCAGCGCTTGCCCTTCCCCAAGGTGAAAACGGCAGTCTCTCGCCGAGGTTTCCTGCCACTGATGGGTAAAGACGCATCCCGCCAGAAAGGCCAGAGAGAGGGCCCGCAATGGAATCCCGGGGCGTTGGAATGGCCAGCTGAGAAGGAAGGAGGGCAGGAAAGGGAGGAGCGTCCAGGAGAGCGGAACGCCTACGTGAAGAAGAGTGGCCCCGGCACCTGCGGCCAGGGCCAATCCCACCACCGGTGGGGATCGGGCTAGCCGTACCACTTCGTCATTCTACTCCTCTTGCTACTCCTCCTACGACTCCTCTTGCGACTCCTCTTGCGACTCCTCCTGCGACTCCTCCTGGGTCCGATGATTCGGAATCGGCTCAGGTGGGATCGGTACCGCCGGGTCCGACTCTTCGGCCGGCGGATCTTCGACACCGCCGGAGGAAACACGGGCGCTCTCGGCGAAGAGGTCCTGCTGGTTCCGGTCGATCCATGTCTGCTCGCGGTGAGATTCCTCCGCCAGCCGGTCCCGAAGGATTTTCCGGACTTTCAGATCGGTATGAATCCCGGTGGCGAACATGACCAGCATCCCCACAAAAAGGCCGGAAAATGCCACCAGGGTCACCGGCACCTGATAGAGGGTGAAAAAACCTAGGTTCAAGGTCACGCGGTGCCCGGCGTTGGCGGCGGCGAATCCCATGGCGACAAGGAGCACCAGAAGCACGGTCATGACCCAGAAGAATCTGCTCATTTCGAGCCTGCCACGGCTGCAGGGTCCACACGGGAGGCGACGAAGGTCGCTCCCGTCGTTCGGGTCAACTCCAGAGTCTGGTACGATCCCACCTCGGCATTCACTCCTGGGAAGACCACCACCTTGTTCCGGCGGGTCCTCCCCAGCATGAACCCTACTTCCTTCCCCGGTCTCTCCACCAGTACCTCCTCCACGCGGCCGACCTCCCCCTGGTTGATCTCCCCCTGGATTCCTCGGGTCAATTGGATCAGCTCATCCAGCCGGGCCCGGCCCTCCTCCTCGGGAATCAGCTCCTCCCGGGGAAATCGAGTCGCAGGGGTACCCTCTCGTGGAGAGAACCGATAGGTGAACGCCTCGTCGAAGCGCACTTCCCTCAGCACGGAAAGGGTGTCCTGGAATTCCGACGCCGCCTCCCCCGGGAAGGCTACGATCACGTCGGTGGAAAGCGCCATCGCAGGGACGGCGTCCCGAATCATCCGCACCTTTTCCAGAAACTCCCCTACCGAGTGCCGGCGGAGCATTCGCTTCAGCGTCCGATCGTTCCCGGCTTGAAGCGGCAGATGAAGTTGCTCGCACACCGCCTCTTCCCCGGCCATGACTTCCATGAGTTGGGGAGTCACGTCATTGGGATGCGGAGAGGTGAACCGGACTCGTCGAATCCCGGGGGTCCTCGCCACCGCCCGCAGAAGACGGGGGAAGTCCCAACCTTCGGCCCGATAGGAGTTCACGGTCTGCCCCAGAAGGGTCACCTCCGTGAACCCCTTCCCAGCCACATCGCGGATCTCGGCAAGGACGGCTCGAGGATCCCGGTTCTTCTCGGGTCCCCTGACGAAGGGAACGATGCAGAAGGTGCAGCGGTGATTGCATCCCCGCTGGATCGGGACCCACGCCGCTACCGAGGAAGTCCGCCGGAGCTCCAACCCCTCATAGTTTTCCGCCGGATCCAGCGCCAAGACCGTATAGCCCCGTCCCTTATTCCGAGAAGGTCCCGTCAATGGGACCAGCTCCGGCTGGGAAGGGGTCGACGGGAGGGCGCCCGAGTCGGCTGCCTGGAGGGCTTCCGGGAGTCCCCTGTACCCGTCGGGGCCCATGACCAGGTCCAGGTAAGGAGCTTTTTTGAGGAGTTCTCCCCCCATTCTCTGGGCCATGCAACCTGTGACCCCGAGAAGGAGTCCGGGATTCGTTTCCTTCAGCCCGTTCAGCTGGGCCACTCGGCCCAAAACGCGTTGTTCCGCATGCTCCCGAATGGCGCAGGTGTTCACCAGAACCACGTCGGCCTGATCCGGGGCATCGACGAGGTCGTACCCATGGGACGCCAGAACCCCCGACATCAGCTCTCCGTCACTGATGTTCATCTGGCATCCGTACGTCTCGACGTAGGCTTTTTTCCTTGGTGTCATACCCATTCAATTCAAGGAGGAGTGGGACAAGTCAATATACAGATGCTCCCCCGACCCCCGGAGGCGCCCCGGGATGATCCCCTTCCCAGCCTTCGAAACATCTCCAGGGGGCGAGGCCACCTCCACTCTCAGGTAGTCTCCCGTCAGCGCCCATCCCCCCTTCCCTTCCAAAACCACAGCAGCCCTCCCCCCCACCCTGCTCTCCCGGTACGTCCTCCCCTTCTCCAGCGCCAACTCCCGAAGCTCGCGACTCCGTTCTCCCGCCACCCGCTGGGGCACCGGGGCCGGAAGTTCCAGGGCAGGTGTGCCGTCCCGGGGGGAGAAGGGGAAAACGTGGAGGTAAGTGAAGGGAAGCTCCTCGACCAGGGCCCGGGTCGAGGCATGATCCGTCTCCGTTTCACCGGGGAACCCTGTGATCAGATCGGCCCCCAGCCCCAGGATGGGGAATCGCTCCGCGATCTCCAGCGTCCGGCTCCGATACATCTCCCGGGTATGCCACCTTTTCATGCCCCTGAGGACGGGGTCGGACCCACTCTGCATCGGCATGTGGAGATGGGGGGCCAGCTGGCCTTGGGAGCCTCCCAGGAGCTCGAGGAGGAGATCGTCCACTTCGGTCGCTTCCACACTGCCGAGGCGAAAGCGGACCTGAGGCACCCGGTCCAGGAGCAATGCGACGAGTTTGGAAAGAGTGGATTCGTCAGCCAGGTCCTTCCCATAGTGACCGATGTGGATTCCCGTAAGAACCAACTCCGGATGGAACTCGGCCAGGAGCTGGGCCTCAGCGACCACTTCTCCCGGATGACGGGAGCGGCTTTCCCCCCGAGCCAATCGGGTTGCGCAGAAAGAGCACTTCCGGTCGCACCCATCCTGGATTTTGAGCCAACCTCGGGTTCCTCCCTCCCGCCGGCGAAGGAGTTCTCCCCCCACGGGTTCGCTATGCATGGCGTCCAATCGAAGCCTGGACTCGAGCTGGATCAGGGATGGCCGAGGGGGAGTCGCCCCGCCGGGATGACACCCGACCCCCTCGGCCCCCAGAAGGGCGACCCTGGCGACCTCCACCGGGTCATGGCCCTCCACCACCGCCACGACACCATCCATCTCCCGGTAACTTTGGGGATCCAGAGCTGAGGAGCAGCCGGCCACGACCACGCTTATGTCCGGGTTCTCCCGGCGAACCCGCCTGATGAAGCTCCTGGCGTCGGCATCGGCCCGGTTCGTGACGGTACAGCTGTTCACCACGCAGAGCTGGGCTCCCTCTGCGCCGAAGGTGCTCCGGGCTCCCAGGGCTTCCAACTCCTGACGCATTCGCTCGGTGTCGTATTGGTTTGCTTTACAACCGAAGGTCCTGAACAGGACGCGCAACCGTTCCCCCCCCTTGAAGCAGCTTCTAAAAGCTCCCCACGCGGAAGGTCACCGTCGCCCTCCAGAAGGATTCCGAGAGAGAACCTGCATTACGATTCCCCTTCTCAAGGGCCAGATCGATGGTTCCCACCAATCCGGATTGAGGGGGCATGAGGTTCAATCCGATCCCTCCAGACAGCAGCTTCTCCGTGGGTTTCTCCCCTTCGAAGGTGAAGGGCAGGTCGGACCTCCTCATGCCCAGGCGGATGGGGAAGTTCCGGACTCCGAGTGTGGGCCCGGCCCACTCCACTCCCCCCCCATAGCTCCAGACCGATCCCGTCAGCGACTCCGGGCCCAGGAACTCCTTCGAGGGTTTCCATTCCGCGAAGGAGAGGCCCAAAGACAGGGCCAGGCGGGGCGTGAGAATCCCGGAAGCCCCGAACCGGAATTCCGTCGGGAGGTCGAAACTCACTACATCCCCGGCGGTGGCCTCCGTCGGGCTGGCCTCCAGCTTCCCGGACCAGTTCATTGATCCACCCAGTCGGAGGACCTGGACGGGGTCCCACTGGAATCCGAAAGAGGTGGCGAGCCCACTGTACTGCCAATCCCCCCCGGTCCTGAATGGGACGACCTCGGAACTAACCCCGACATCGATGGTGCGGAGGAAGATTCTGGTCACCGACCCCATCCGGGTCCCGACCCCCACCCCGAGGGAAAGGTCATCCCCAACCCTCTGAGCCCACCCCAGCTGGAAGGTCGAAATGCCTCCCTCGGAGCTGAATTCATCGGTCACAGGGACGGGGTTCCCACGAAACTCCAGAACCGACGATTCCCGGACTGTCCACCTCTGGTCCAGAAAAGAACCGATGTGGAGGAGGGCGGTTCCCGCTAATGAAGGCACAGGGTAGGCCAACCCAAGTTGGGGGAACCGAGTCCCCTGCGTGCTGATGGGCTGACCGGCCAGCTCCCCATCCACCCATTGGGGTTGAAGGGAAATCTGAGCCGTGGGGAGGTAGATTCTGGCCGACGACGCCAGGTCGGTGGGTGAGAGAGAAGGCCCTAAAAGGCCGACCCCCAGCGTTCCCAACGCCCTGGCACGAGCATCCAGTGGTTCCAGGGGCATGCCGAGGCCCTGGCTCCCAAAGAGGGACTGGCCCGCAAGGGCGGGGGATACGCATACCAACCCAAGGAGGGCGAGGGAGAAGGCTCGTTTCATCGAATCCGCACGTCCTCGGCAAGGGTCAGAATCAGGCGGAGTTTCGGTCCGGCGGGGCTGTCGGGGCCTTCGAAAGCAGCGAAGTAGAGGGACAGGGGCTCGAAGAGGGAGAGGAGAGCCAGCGTCGCTGGCACCTCCACGTCCGCGCCGCTGTTCCGGGCTATCAGCGTCTCGATATACGAGCCCAACGGGATCTCGATCTCGGCTCCCGCTTCTCCCCCAAAGTCCCCGGGTTCGAGTATGACTCCCTGGATTCCCGCCAAGGAGGAGCCCAGGGGTGATTTGGGCAACCGGGAGGGCTCAAGGACCGGGCGCACATCCAAATACAGTGAATCCGTAGGTTGAAAAGCCGGTGGCGGCGCCTGGGTCGTCAGAACCAATGAGGCCGAGATCAGGCTCCCCGGGGTCAGGGTCAAGGGGCACTGCACCACCTGGCAGAGCTCCGCGGGCCCGTCGAGGGTTTTGGGCATACCCATGGTGAAGACAGTCCGCCAGGCGGGAACGCCTCCAACCCTGATCTCCGCCCCAGGTACATCCGGCACCGGCTGATAAACGAAGGTGCGGACGCTGGACGCCACAGCCAGTTCCACGATCGTATCGGTGTGGATGCTGGGCCGGGTGGAGAGGAGGTATGTCAAACCCCTCAAATCCAGGCGGACCCCCTCTGTGACCGCGTCCAACCGGACCCCCATCCCCGCCTCCGCCGTGTCCGCCCACAGGGCAACTCCGGCCGAATCGATCTCGAACACCACAGAGTCCCCGGCTGCGGGATCCCAGACCGCGGTGCCCAAGGGGGTAACCGGGCCAGCGCCCTCCTCCGTCCATAGCTGGCGATCCCCCACCGAGTCCACCGCCAGGGTCCAGGTGGCGGATCGGCTGTCCCAGTCCCGCTGGAGGGCACCGATGGCAAGGGTTACCGGACCCTCCAAAACGCTGGTCAAGGTGTCGAAGCGGGCCACGATCCTGCCCCCCACGAAGGTGAGGAGGGAGTCGGTTCGGATGGACCCGGTGGAATCCCGAACGGATGCGGCGACAGGGTAGGGATACCAGGAGTTCAAGACACGGGAATCCAAGCTCCCCTCGAAAGCCCGGGCAACGATGCCGGTAGCCAATTGGTAAGGGCGCCCGTACCCCCCCCATGCCACCAACTCCCCGGCAAACTCGTGGAACGGAAGGGTCACCTCCACCGTCACAGCGTCGACAGGAATGAAATCACCCTCCAGGACGGTGGTGATTTCCTCCTGGCAGCCAAGGAAGGCCCAGGTGCTCAGGGCCAGGAGCCCCATCATTGTCGTTCGCTTCAACCCATTCGCCCTATGCATTAGGGGGTAACCCCCTTGGACTCTTCAACCGAAACGGATGTGGAAGAAGCTCACCGAGGGTCCACTCCTTCCGGCTCTCACCAGCAACTGAAACGATGTGGAGATCGGAGCAGAATTCCGCCAAGACCTCTCTACAGGCCCCACATGGGGGCACCGCCTCATCCCCATCCGTCGCCAGAACCAAACGTCTGAAGGTCCGGTCCCCGGCGGCAATGGCCGCGGCTACCGCCCCCCGCTCCGCGCAAAGGGTTAGACCCAACGAAGCGTTCTCAACGTTGCATCCACCGTGGAGGACCCCATCCTGGGTTTCCAGAATCGATCCGACTCGGAAACCCGAGTAGGGAGCGTGGGCCTTCGACTGGAGTTCTCTGGCCCGGGCCAGAAGCTCTTCAATACCCGCCATCATCCGTCCAGATCCTGGGAAGACGCTGGGTCAACCCGGTGAGGATCTCGTAATTGATGGTCCCGGCATGACCGGCGACCTCCTCCAACAGAATCCCGCCCCCTTCAGCAGAACCAAAAAAGGTAACCACATCTCCAACCTCCGTGCCCTGCACCCCTGTCACATTCAACACTGTGACGTCCATGGAGATCCGCCCGATGATCGGAACGCGGCGGCCTCGAACAACGGCCTCTCCCCGGTTGCTCAAGCGCCGGGGCAACCCGTCTCCGTAGCCGATGGCCGCCGTCGCCCATCGCTCAGCTCCAGGGGCGGTGTAGGTCGCCCCATAGCCCACCGTCGAGCCGGGGACGGCGTCTTTGAGGTAAACGATCCGGGCCCTCAAAGCCGCCACTGGAACCGGAGGGGGAAGTCCGTCCCCGGCGATCCCGCCGTAAAGAAAGATCCCCGGCCGAACGGCGTCCCCGGCAAAATCCGGTTTCCGAAGGGCCCCCGGGCTGTTGCAGGCGTGGAGGAGCACCCCCTCCGGTCTGGACGGCAGCTGTTCGACCGTCCCCAGGAACCGACTCCACTGGGTAGACGTTGGACCCTCATCCCTCCCATCGGCTGAGTGAAAATGGGTGAAGCACCCCTCCCAGACGAGTTCGGGTCCCAGGAGTTCCGCGACCGCGGGTGCCCAGTCATCGACCCCTTGCCAGTCGAACCCGGACCGACCCATCCCCGTGTCCACTTCAAGGTGGAACCGGCCCGGGATCCCGGCGCCCAGGCTCGCGTCCCGAAGGCTGGCCAGCCCTCCCAGGTCGGAGATGCTCACCGCCAACCGGTTTTCCACAGCTTCCCTGTAGGAACCCGGAGGGACCGGACTACAGACGAGGATGGGCTTCTGGATTCCAAGGCGCCGAAGCCCGACTCCCTCCCCTACCGCAGCGACTCCATAACCCCAGGGATCCAGAGGCTCCAGGGCGGCGACCACCTCCGCCACACCCAAACCATAGGCATTGGCTTTCACCATGGGGACAATCCGGACCCCATCTCCCACCGCTCCCCGGACCGTCCTGAAGTTCTCCCTCAGAGCCGAGGCAGACACGTCCACCCAGGCTCGGGTTCTTTCATCGGTTGACATAGTGGTCGAAAGATGCGAAAAAAGACCGGCACAGCAAGGGGCGCCAGAGGCCCATGGCGCTCCGAAAACCAAGCCTTTTCATACATTGTCGAGAATCCGTCCCAATGAATCCAACCGCTGACGACCGGAATGCCCAGCCCCAGGAGGGACCGACCCCGGGCTCGGTGCCAAAGACCGCCGCCCCCGGAGTAGAGACCGCCGCCTCCGGAGTAAAGACCGCCGCCTCCCCCGGAGTTCTGGATCGAGCCCTGGCTTTGGTGGTTTTCCTGAGAGAGAACTGCCCCTGGGACGCTGCACAAACCCCCGAATCCCTCATTCCCTACCTCCTGGAGGAGACCCAGGAGGTGGTCGATGCCATACGGGACCGGAACACTGGCGAGTTGGAGGGGGAGTTGGGAGACCTCCTCCTCAGCCTCGCCTTCCAGGTGGTGGTGGGAGAGGAACGGGGAGACTTCACCAGGGAGAGCGTGACCGCCCGTCTCGAAGAGAAGATGAAACACCGCCATCCGCACCTCTACGGACTTGGCGAAAAGGAGAACTGGGAGGAGATGAAGGTCCGGGAAAGGGGGGAAGGGACAGGAGTCCTGGAAGGCTTGGCCAAGGGACTCGATCCCCTCCTAAAAGCCCATCGAATCCAGGACCGGGTCAGTGGGGTGGGGTTCGACTGGCCCGATGCCGGGGGCGCTTTGGACAAGGTGGCCGAGGAGTTGGAGGAGGTGCGGGCAGCCCTGGAAAGTGGGAGTGAAGTAGAGGTGGAGGAGGAGTTGGGGGACCTCCTGTTCGCCGCCGTCAACCTCACCCGGCTGGCCGGGGCCCACCCCGACACCGTCCTGGACAGGGCCAACCGGAAATTCCAGGATCGGTTCGAAGCGCTGGAGGATCTGGCCCAAAAACGAGGGATCTCTCTTACCGATGCCACGCTGGAAACCCTGGACGGTCTCTGGGAGGAATTGAAGAAGGCCCGCTGAAGGCCGACTTTCCCGGACTCGTCGACTACGGATACAGACGGTTGATGAGCCGGGGAAAGGGTATCAGCTCTCGAATGTGTTGACGCCCCGTGATCCAGGCCACCGTCCGTTCCAGCCCCAACCCGAACCCCGAGTGGGGGAAGGTCCCGAATCGACGAAGGTCCAGGTACCAGCCATAAGCCTTCTCCGGGAGCTTCTCCTCCCGGATTCGGGCCAGGAGGCGATCCAGATCGTCCTCCCGCTGGCTCCCTCCGATGATCTCTCCGTACCCCTCCGGCGCGATTAGATCGTCGCAAAGGACGGTCGTCGGGTCATCGGGGTTCTCTTTCATGTAGAAGGCCTTCACGCCCTTCGCATAGTTGTAGACGAAGACCGGCAACTCGTAGTCCTCGCTCAGAAGGGTCTCGTCGGCGCCCCCGATGTCATCCCCCCAGCTGATGCCGCTCCCCTTCTCCTTGAGGCGGGCTACCGCATCGGTATAACTGATCCTGGGGAAGGGCGGCCGGACCCGCTCCAGCTTCGAAAGGTCCCGCTCGAGCAGCTCCAACTCGGGACGACACCGTTCCAGAGCCCGTTCCACCATGTACGACACCAGCTCCTCCTGGAGGTCCATGTTCCCGTTGGAATCCACGAAGGCCATCTCAGGCTCGATCATCCAGAACTCGGTGAGGTGCCGCCGGGTCTTGGACTTCTCGGCCCGGAAGGTGGGCCCAAAACAATAAACGTTCCTGAAGGCCGGACAGGCCGCTTCCGCATACAACTGCCCCGTCTGGGCCAGGTAGGCGCTCTCACCGAAATACTCGGTCTCGAAAAGAGTCCCTGCATGTTCCCCGATGGCCCCGGTCAGTATGGGGGTGTCCACCCGCACGAAGTCCCTGCGGTACAGGAAATCATGTATTGCCTGCTCCACCTCGGCCCGGACCTTGAGCCCCGCTCGCTGCTGAGAGGAGCGCAGCCAGAGGTGCCGGTGATCCAGAAGGAACTCGACCCCGTGCTCCTTGGGTTGGATCGGGTATTCGGGACTCGATCCCAGAAGCCTGACATGGGTTAGCCCCAGCTCGAATCCCCCGGGAGAACGCGCATCCTCCCGAACGATTCCCATGACCTCAACCGATGCCTCCTGGGTCAGCGCCGTTCCGCAGTCCCAGATTTCCTCCGGAAGCTCCTTCTTCACCAGGACACCCTGGACGTAACCGGTCCCATCCCGGACCACCAGGAAGGCCACCTTCCCATGGACCCTGAGCTGGTCCACCCAGCCGGCGATGGTCACCTCGGCTCCAGCATGCCGGCCAAGATCTTTCACTTCCACCATGTCAAATCCCTCGTTATGCCTGTATCCCCAATCCGCATCGTGCCGAACCTTGGTCCATCGGAGGGAGAGTGTCAATCCAATTGAAAGAGACGGGTGGACGGGATGCCGGAATGGGAGGGAATCAACCTACCCCGAACATCCTGAGCTTCTCCTGGTGCCGCGCTCGAAGGAGAGCCAAGACCTTCCCGTTGGCAGGGGATGTGAGTTCCGGATCCTGAGCCACCAGAGCCCGCGCCCGGGCCTGGGCCCTTCGAAGAAGCTCTTCGTCCCGGGAGAGATCCGCAAAACTCAGGATCGGATCAGGACCATGTTGCTGCGCCCCGAAAAGATCCCCCTGTCCCCGGATCTGGAGGTCCGCCCTCGCGATCTCGAATCCATCGGTGGTGTCCTGGAAGATCCTCAGCCTTTCCTGAGCCAGTTCGCCGGGTTGGGAGACCAGGATGCAGTGGCTTTGCTCCCCGCCCCGCCCTACCCGGCCCCTGAGCTGGTGCAGCTGGGAGAGACCGAATCTCTCAGCATGTTCGATGACCATGACGGTAGCGTTGGGGACATCGATCCCAACCTCGATGACGGTGGTGGCGACGAGGATGTCGATCTTTCCGGCCAGGAAAGCCCGCATCACGGCATCCTTCTCCTTCCCCGAGAGTTGCCCGTGGAGAAGTCCCACCTCCCGATGGGGGAAGACCTCCTCGGAAAGACGCCGATGGTCCTCGGTGGCCGAACGCAGCTCCACCTTGTCGGACTCGTCCACCAGAGGGTACACCACGTACGCCTGCCGACCCGCCTCGATCTCTCGATCCAGGAGTCGGTAGACGGACGCACGCTGCCTGGGGGTCTTGAGCTGGGTCTCAACCGGCTTACGGCCAGGGGGAAGCTCGTCGAGAACACTCAGGTCGAGGTCCCCGTAGAGGGCCATGGCAAAGGTCCGGGGTATGGGTGTGGCCGACATGACCAAAACGTCCGGCCGGCTGTCCTTTTCTCCCAACACCATGCGTTGCCGGACCCCGAAACGGTGCTGTTCATCGACGACCACCATCCCGAGCCGGTTGAACTCCACACCCTCCTGGATCAGAGCGTGGGTACCCACCGTGATCTTGCCCGACCCCTCGGAGATCCTCTCCAGAGCGGCCCGCTTCTCCCCTGCGCTCAGACTCCCTGTGAGAAGCACAACGTCCACTCCCAGCGGCTCCAGCATCTCCCCAAGCTTCCGGGCGTGCTGTTCCGCGAGGATCTCCGTCGGCGCCATGAGAGCCGCCTGATACCCCCCTTCCAAGGCCATGGCCATGGCAAAGAGGGCCACCACCGTCTTTCCTGATCCCACGTCCCCCTGAAGAAGCCGGCTCATCCTTCTCGGGGAGGACATGTCGGAGAGAATCTCCCGAAGGACCCGGGCCTGTGCGTCGGTGAGGTCGAAGGGAAGGGACTCATGGAGAGGCCTGATGAGCTCGTTCGTCCTTCGGAAGGCTATCCCCGGTTGGGCTTCGGTCTGTTGGAATCGGACCTGGGCTTGCACCAATTGAAGGAAGAAGAGTTCGTCGAACGCCATCCGCCGGCGACCATGCTCCACCTGGGCAAGGGTCGAGGGCCGGTGAAGGGCACTCAGGGCCTCAGCCAGGGAGATCAACCCCACCTCCCCACGCTCCCCGCCGTCCAGGTACTCCTCAACCTCCACCTGGTCCAGGAGCCATTCCAGATTCCGGGCGAAAACCCTTCGGAGGACCCATTGGGGCACTTCTTCGCTGGCCGGATAGGACACGAAAATGGTCCCGGAGGCCTCGTTCTCTCCCTCCTCCCCCTCCCTGCCCAGAAGGGTGAACTCTCGAGGCTGAAGCTGGCGTCCATGGAAGAACTTCACCGGGCCGGTGACGAGGAGGAGGTCTCCTTTTCGGATCCTTCGGTCCAACCAGGGCTGGCCAGGCCAGGCACAGGTGATCATCCCGCTCTCGTCCTGAAGAACGGCCTGGAAGATCCTCAAACCCGACCGGGTGGGAACGATTCCCATGCTCCTGACCCGGCCGACGGCGGTGGCGTCCATACCTACTTCCAGGCCGGCTACGGCCTGAATCGTGGAGGCATCGTCGTACCTGCGCGGCACGTGATAGAGGAGGTCCCTGGCCGTGACGATCCCCATGCGCCCGAAGTTCTCAGAGCGTCTGGGCCCAACCCCCTTCAGGAACTGGATGGGCTTGTCGAGCTGGGAAAAGTCCTGGGACATCAGTCTCCTTGGAAAACCCCCTGGATGAACTCATCCGGATCGAAGACCTCCAGATCCTCGAGCTTTTCTCCCGTCCCCACCAGCTTCACGGGAAGACCGAACTCTTCCAGGAGGCTCACGACGATCCCACCCCGTGCGGTGCTGTCCAGCTTGGCGAGAATGATCCCGGAGAGAGAGATGACCTTGGAGAAGGCCTTCACCTGGGACCGTGCATTCTGCCCCACCGTGGCATCCAGGACGATCAGGCTTTCGTGGGGGGCTCCCGGGAGCTTTTTCCTCACCACCCGGTCGACCTTCTCGAGCTCATCCATGAGGTTCTTATGGGTGTGAAGGCGCCCGGCCGTATCCACCAGGAGGACGTCGACGTCCCGGGCGATGGCTGCCTCAATGGCATCGAAGGCCACGGCCGCGGGGTCGCCCCCCTTCTGGCCACCGATGAAGCTGGCCCCGACCCGTTCGGCCCATCTGGAAAGCTGTTCGACAGCCCCTGCCCGATAGGTATCGGCGGCCGCCACCATAACGGACTGGCCATCCTCTCGTAGCCGGTGAGCCAGTTTGGCGATGGAGGTGGTCTTACCCACCCCGTTGACGCCACAGATGAGATAGACCGTAGGCCCCGAGTCCGAGGCCTGGAGATACACTTCGGAGGCCGGCGTGAGAATGGCCGAGAGTTCTCCCTGAAGGGCCCCGCGAAGCCCTTCCGTCCCTTTCACCTTCCCCTTCCGGGCCAGCTCCTCCACCCGATCCACCAGCCGCAATGTGGCCTGGACCCCGAAATCTGCAGCAAGGAGGCGCTCTTCCAGCGACTCGAGCGTCTCGGTGTCCATGCCCCCGAATGCCACTCTTACGTCGGTGAGGGCAAGCTTGACC
>JBDRDQ010000244.1:0-24530 GCA_043820695.1 Gemmatimonadota bacterium
CCTCTGGCCGAAGGCGAACAAGGGCGCCAAAGAAGACCAGTGATCGACCAGGAGTACCTTCGCGTCACCGAGATCTTCCACTCCATTCAGGGAGAGTCCACCTGGGCAGGACTCCCCTGCACTTTCGTTCGACTCACTGGCTGTCCCCTCCGCTGCGTCTGGTGTGACACCGAGTACTCCTTTCACGGTGGGGAGAAGCTCTCCATGGAGGAGATCCTGCGACAGGTACAGGACATAGGTTGCCCGTTGGTGGAAATCACGGGCGGCGAACCCCTGATCCACTCCAACGTCTTTCGACTTGCGACCGAACTCCTGGATCGAGGCTGTACGGTTCTCGTAGAGACCTCCGGAGCCATTTCCGTGGAACCCCTGGACCCGAGGGCTCACAAGATCATGGACCTGAAGTGTCCCGGGTCCGGGGAAGAAAGCAAGAACCTCTGGTCAAACCTGGATCACCTTACCCATCGGGACGAGGTGAAATTCGTCCTCAAGGACAGGGCTGACTACGAGTGGGCCTGTGGTGTGATTCGGGAGCGGGGGCTCCACCGCCGGGTTGGCGACGGGACCCTGAGAGCCCTCCTCTTCTCCCCTGTCTGGGGGGAGCTTGACCTTCTGGAGTTGGCCCGGTGGACGCTGAAGGGAGGCCTCCCGGTCCGGATCCAGCTCCAACTCCACAAGCTCATCTGGGACCCGAACACCCGAGGGGTTTAAGTGGTCTGTGCACCAACCCTTCCGGCCCTAACGGCCCTCGTTTCCAGCCGGATCTTCACCATCGGCGACACCGTCGTGGTCCGCACCCTCTCCGGCGACCTCTGGAGAGACACGGCCAACCTGGTTCCAGAGGTATCCATCGGTATGTTCGACGGCTCCGAGGATGGACACACCAACATGAGCGTGACCTCCGGCCGCGAGTCTCTGCCCTCCCCGACCTCAACGCGAACCTCCTGAACCGCCGGGGGTAGGGGGTCCCATGTCAATCCACAATTCCTCCCTGAAAGACCCTCGACTCTCGACCCTTCGCGATGAACTCCTCTCCCTGGAAGAGCAGCTCGAGCCCTTCCCTGAGGAGGCCGATGACAGTATCCACGCCGCCGTTTCAGTCGTACTGAGGGTGGGTGAGGAGTTGGAGATCCTCCTCATCAAACGAGCCGAGGCGGAGGGAGACCCCTGGTCCGGGCAGATGGCCCTTCCAGGTGGTCGCCGGGACCTTACGGATAGGACGCTCCTTCACACCGCCATTCGAGAAACGGCGGAAGAAACCGCCGTGATCCTGGAGGAAATGGGGGCTTATCTTGGGCGACTGGAACCCGTGATTCCCGCCACCACCCGTCTTCCTTCCATCACGATCTTCCCCTACGTGTTCGGCGTTCCGGAGCGTACCTGCGCGGAAGTCTCCAGCAGGGAGGTGGACGAGGTTCTCTGGGTGCCACTGGCAGCGCTTCAAGACCCCCAAGCCACCAGCGCGGTTGAGATTCACTACGGAGACAACAGTAGCCGGGTATTCCCCTGCTTGCGGGTGGACGATCGGGTCATTTGGGGGTTGACCTACAGGATTCTCACGGGTTTCTTCGAGGTTTTCCAAGCAAGACAAACCCTCCGCTAAGCTTGCCCATACCTGAGGCCCACCCGCACGAAGCGCTGGGCTGGAAGGCTAGCGCCCCGCCCCCTCCACCCACTCGGCGATGAACACGTTGGTGTTCCCGGAGTGGCTCTCATTCCGGTTGGATCCGAAAACCAGATACTTCCCATCAGGACTGAACATGGGGAACCCGTCGAAGCCCCCGGTGAAGGTGATCTGCTCCAACCCGGTTCCGTCCACGTTCACCATGAAGATGTCGAACTCCCGCCCCGTGGGATCACCGAGGTTGGAGCTGAAAAGGATCTTCTCCCCGGAGGGATGGAAGTAGGGCCCGAAGTTGGCGGCCCCATTGCCCGTAACCTGGGTCTGGTTCGATCCGTCGGCGTCCATGACGAAGATCTCCAGCGCCGAGGGCCGGATGAGACCCTGGGCCAGGAGCCGCCGATATTCTGCGATCTCCTCCGCCGTTTTGGGGTAGCCAGCCCGGTAGACGATCTTCTTCCCATCGGGAGAGAAGAAGGGGCCCCCATCATACCCGATTGTGTTGGTCAGGCGCCGAACCTCCGAGCCGTCCCCACGCATGGTATAGATCTCCAGATCACCGTCCCGCATGCTGGTAAAGACAACGAAGTCCTCCACGGGAGAGAAGGTGGCCTCGGCGTCGTAGCCCCAGCTCTCGGTCAGCTGGACCATGTTGGATCCATCGGGATCGGCGGCGAAGATGTCGTAGGTGGGATAGAGGGCCCAGACGTATCCCTGACTTATGTCCGGGGACGGCGGGCAGACCGGATCCCAATGGTGGGTGGAGGCGTAAAGGATCCTATCACCCTTGGGGTAGTAATAGGAGCACGTCGTGCGGCCCTCACCGGTGCTCACGAGCCGGGTATCACCGCTGGCCAGATCCAGAGTATAAATTTGGTCGCACCCTTCGCCCTGAGCCCTGGACTGGAAAATCAACCGGGTCCCATCGGCGGAGAAGTACGCCTCGGCGTTCTCCCCGGAAAAGGTGAGTTGTCGGATTTTGGTCAGGTGGCCCTCTCGCGGGTCATCCGGGAACTTACCGGTGTCTTGAGCACATCCGGCACCGAACGAGACGAGGCTGAGAACACCGGCGAAAGCCAGCGGAGAATAGAGCAATCGTATGAATGACATGTTCAATCCAAACCTGCGAGAAGATGAAGTGATGATTCTGTCGAAAAGTGCGCCGGGCCCCAGAGGGCTGACCCACGGGCTTTTTCTGGCCCTCCTGCTACCGGGTCTTGGGGTAGGAAGTTCCGCAGCCCTGGCCCAGGGTCAACCGGCCTGCCCCGTCCCAGAGACCCTTACCGGGGGCATCCAGGGGCCCATGGCCCACGTGCGTTACCTGGCCGACGACGCACTGGAAGGCCGGGAAGTCGGGACCCCCGGAGCTCGCTGTGCCGCGGACTACATCGCTGCTTACTTCCGGGGTTTGGGACTGGAAGGTGCCGGTCCAGGCGGGTCCTTCTTCCAAAGTTTCGAGGTCCGGATGGGGTCGGTGCTGGGCGAGGGGAACTCCTTCTCCGTTTCCGGAAAGGCCCTGACTCTCCAAGAGGATTGGACTCTCTTCGGGTTTTCCTCCTCCGGAGCCCTGACCGCCCCCCTCATCTACGGTGGGGCGGGGGTCAGTCAACCAGGTAGTGAGGACGATCGGTACGCCCACCTGGACCTGGAGGGGAAGATCGTCGTAGTGGAGGCCGCTGATCCCCATGGGTCCGGGGCCAATACCATGGCGGGAGACCCCCATTTCAAAGCCACGGTGGCAGCCGGCAGGGGAGCGGCGGCTGTCGTGGTCCTCCTTCCGGAGCGTGAGTCCCTCCCCGACCCCGTGGCTGAGCAACGCCCAGCCCTCAAAATCCCAGCCGTCGCAATCTCCGGGAGGCTGGCGCAGGAGCTTCGGGAGGCGGCAGAAGCCAACCGGAGCGTGGAACTTGCCGCCGCCATTGTGCCTCGGATGGTGGAAGCCCTGAACGTGGTGGCCCTGATAGCGGGAGCCGGTCCCACTGTAGGCCGGGAAGTGATGGTAGTGGGCGCCCATTACGATCACCTGGGGCTGGGCGGCGACGGATCGCTGGCCCCGGACGCTCGGGTCGTCCACAACGGTGCAGATGACAACGCCAGCGGAACGGCCGCCCTCATGGAGGTGGCCCGCCGCATCAAGGAATCGGGCCGGCAGCCCTCCAGATCCATCCTCTTCCTGGCCTTCACGGGGGAAGAAAAAGGCCTCTGGGGGTCGGGGCATTACGTGAAGGAGCCCCTCCTCCCCATCGAGAACACTGTGGCCATGATGAACATGGACATGGTGGGCAGGCTCCGGGAAAACACTCTCACGGTCTATGGAACAGGAACGGCGGAGGAGTGGCCGACCCTCTTGGAAGAGCTGAACCGGGCCCAGGAGGAACCCTTCGTCCTGGCCTCGATCCCTGACGGCTTCGGGCCCTCGGATCACTCCTCCTTCTACGGAGCCGACATCCCCGTCCTCATGCTCTTCACCAACACGCACGCCGAGTACCATCGTCCGGAAGACGATTGGCAGACGATCAACCAAGAAGGGATGGAGAGGGTCGCATCATTCGCGGCCGATATCGTCGCCGAGGTGACTGGGTCCAGCGCTGCCCGGGTCATGGCGGTGACTCTGGTCGAGGGCGCAGGGAATCCCCACGGTGGTGGGATGCCCGCCGATCAGGCCGCTCCGGCGAGCCCCGGATACGGGGCCTATATGGGGACCATACCCGACATGACGCCGCAGGAGTTCGGCGTTCGCATCACGGGCGTTCGGGAGGAGAGCCCGGCGGAAAAGGCCGGCTTGCAGGGAGGAGACACCCTCGTCGAGTTCGGCGGAAAAGAAATCACCGACCTCTACGCCTATACCTACGCCCTACGGGAACACAAGCCGGGAGACGAAGTGACGGTGGTCGTCCTGCGAGACGGAGAGCGCGTCACCCTCACAGTCGTTTTGGGGAGCCGATAGGAGCCCCCTCAGCTCAACAACTCCATCTGATCCACGGCCTCCGATCCGGACCCGGGAGCTCCACTTCCACCCGCATCGGGGGCCGGCACGCCCCCCCCTTTCCCCGACGCCCTGGTGACCTCCACCACCCGGTCGCCGGCCGGCAAGGAGACCAGCCGTTTCCCACGGCTCCGGCGGTGCTGTTCCGGAACGTCGTCCACCGGGACCCGAAACACCCTCCCGCCGGCTGAAACCACCATTACATCCTCACCCTCCACCACCTCGAGAGCTGAGACCAGGGCCCCACCGTCACCTCCGCCAGGAAGGGCCATGGTACCCAACCCGCCCCGGTTCTGAAGCGGGAATTCCTCGATCATGGTCCGCCGGCCCAACCCGTCCTCCGTAATAGTGAGGACCTGGGCTTCACGCCGAACCAGGAGCATCCCAACCACCTTGTCATTACCCCTGAGTCCCATCCCCTTCACACCCTGCGCCGTGCGGCCCAGGACCGAGACCTGTTGCTCCGGAAAGCGAATGGCCCGGCCGGTACGGGAAAAGACAATCACCTCGGCATTACCATCAGACAAAACCACCTCGAAGATCTCGTCTCCCGACTTCACTCCCGCCGCGATGATGCCCCCTGCCCGCGGGTTGGAGAACTCCGAAAGGGTCGTCCTCTTCATCAGGCCTTTTCGGGTCAGGAAGACCAGGTTCCGATCCAGGCTCAGATCATCCACAGGGAGAACGGAAACGATGGGGTCGTGCCGGTGGGCACTCGCCAAGGCATAAAGGGAATGGCCTCGTGAGGCCCGGCTTCCCTCCGGTACATCCAGGACCGGGAGGAAGAAGACGTGTCCGGCCCGGGTAAAGACCAGAATCCACCCCTGCGTTCGAGCCACGAAGACTCTTTCCAGATAGTCCCCTTCGTACCGGTCCATTCCGGCGAGGGCCTTTCCACTGGTGACCCTCCGTCGATAGAGATGAACGGGCATGCGTTTGACGAAGCCCTCGTGGCTTACGGTCACCACCACATCCTCGTCGGCCATGGAGCTCTCCACCGCCGCCTCCCCTTCCTCCCCGTCCTCCAGAAGCACGGTTCGCCGTTGGTCCCCGAACCGCTGCACGACCTCCGCCAACTCTTGGAGAAGTACGTCCAGTTGCCGGTCTTCACTCTTCAGGATGGCTCTCAAGTCCTGGATCCGAGCCTCGAGCACCTTCAGACGAGCCCTCAACTCCTTGTATTCGAGAGCAGTGAGCCTCCCCAGGCGCATGTTCAGGATCGCCTCGGACTGGATCTCGCTCAAACCCAGCCTGTCCTGGAGACGACGTGACGCCGTGGGTCGGTCTTTGGAATTCCGGATTATCGCGATGACCTCGTCGATTCGGTCCAATGCCGCCAAGAGGCCCTCGGTGATGTGGCGTTCGGCCTCGGCTTTCTCCAGCTCATGTCGGGCCCGCCGCTGAATCACCTCGAGACGATGGTCCCGGTAATGCTCCAGGATCTGCTTCAGGTTGAACTCACGGGGCTGGCCGTGGTCGAGGGCCAGAAGATGGGCTCCGAAGGTCGCCTGGAGGTAGGTCTTTTTCAGGAGGGCCTGCAGTACACGTTTGGCGTCGGAACCTCTCTTGAGCTCCACCACCAGGCGCATGCCGTCTCTGTCCGACTCATCCCTCAGCTCGGACACCTCATCGACCTTCCCTTTCCTGGCAAGGTCGGCAATCTGCTCGATGATCTTCGCTTTGGAGACCCCATAGGGAAGCTCTACCACGACCAGTTGCTGCTTACCCCCACGAAGAGCTTCCTTGATCACGCGGGCACGCATGATCAGACGCCCCCGCCCGGTCTCGTACATTGCCCTGACGCCTTCCAGGCCAACCAGAAACCCTCCGGTTGGAAAATCCGGCCCCGGCAGCACCCGCATGAGATCCCCAACCGTGCATTCCGGATCGTTCACAAGGATCTTCACTGCCTCACCCACCTCCCTAAGGTTGTGGGGGGGTACGTTGGTGCTCATGCCTACGGCGATCCCTGAGCTCCCGTTCACGAGAAAGTTCGGGAATCGAGATGGAAGAACAGACGGTTCCTCCAGCCTGTTATCGAAGTTGGGCGTCCAATCCACCGTCTCTTTTTCGATATCCGCTAGAAGCTCGATGGCCGGTCGAGCCAGGCGGGCCTCGGTGTACCGATAGGCCGCAGCCGAGTCCCCATCGATGGAGCCGAAGTTGCCCTGGCCATCCACCAGGGGATACCGAAGGGAGAAATCCTGAACCATGCGGACCAGGGTGTCGTAGACCGCCGAATCGCCGTGGGGGTGGTATTTCCCCAGGACGTCCCCCACCACCGTAGCGCTCTTCTTGTACGGCCGGTCCGGCGTCAAACCCAACTCGTGCATGGCAAACAGGATGCGCCTATGGACAGGCTTCAAGCCGTCGCGAACATCCGGTAGAGCCCTCTGGACAATCACGCTCATGGAGTAGTCCAGGAAGGACTCCTTCATCTCCTCCTCAATGAGGCGGGAGAGGATCCTTTCCCTCTTCTCGGCCGTGGCCATTCCTTCTCATCGCTCGGTTCAAGTGACGGATCTTTCGGCTCGCCCCCCTTCAGCCGAATGAGCTGAGGGGATTGGCCCCAACCTCCCAGAATCGGGGAAAGCTGGCAAGGTTGGAAAGGGGCAATGCCGAATCCAAGGCAACGAAAAGCCGCCCGCCCGTTGGAGGCCGACGACTCGTGGCACGATTCTTCGCCCGCCCGGTACCGGGGGAGGGCTCATCTTTTCCTACCTGGACTCTCCAGCTTCAGCGGCCAGAAGCTCCAGCACCTGCTCCCTCAGACGCTCCGGACAGGCCTCACCCTCCTGGGACCGCTGTAGGAGCTCCCGGAATCGCTCTTCGAGTCTCAGGTGAGGATAACATTTCTTGCAGATCGAGAAGTGGTGGGCCACCTCTTCATGGGAGACTCCATCCAATTCTCCATCCAGATACTCGTGGACCTTGGCGATCGCCTCCATACAGGAGATGGGCTTACAGGCTGCCGAGCTCTTTTTCTCCTCCCCGGAGGGGGACGGCGGAGCTTGGGATCCTCCAAGGAGTTGCTTCAATCGGTCAAAAAGGGTCATTAAAAATCCTCAGGTCTCGTCGGCGGAACCTTTGATGTACCCCATCGAGACTGCGTAATCGTATAAGGCGCCCTGCAAAATCCGGCGTCCTCTGAAGAGCCGGCTCTTCACCGTTCCTACAGGTACGTCGGTCATTTCGGCGATCTCCTGGTAGGAAAACCCTTCCAGGTCCGAGAGCAGCACAGCCGTTCTGTAGTCTTCCGGCAGGCCCTGGATCTGCTGGAGAACCACATCGTCCACGATGGAATCGAAGAACTCCCCCTCTGGATCGGCTTTCATCGCGCCGACCCATACCGGGTTCACGACGTCGAAGGGACCGGAGCTCCGATCTACATTCTCGGAGACGATTTCATCGTGTCGCTGCCCCCGTTCTCGCTGGCGGAGAAAAACGTTCCTGCAGATGGTAAATAACCAACTCTTGCATTGGGTTCCCGGCGTGTATTTGTCCCAGGACCGAAATGCCCGCAGGAAGGTCTCCTGAACAATATCTTCCGCCACGTCCCGGGAGGCGGAAAGGCGCAGAACGAACCGGAAGACGGCATCCATGTGAGGCAGCGCCTCCTCATGGAAGTCGGCTTTGCGGGTCGGTTCTTTTCCGGGTTCCGTCACTGGAGATTCTCCCAAGCTTCCTGCAGTTCCTCCGCCAAACCACTATGGCCCCGCCGAGTGGCGATCTCGATTCCACGGGCATAGGCCGCCCGAGCCTCGGTCGTCTCGCCCAGATCGTTCAACGCGGCCCCCAACCGACCCCAACCGTTCCCCTCGTCCTGGGCGAGGTCAAGATAGGCTCTGAGGGCATGGGCACCGTCCCGGGTTTCGCCCCGCTTCAGCAGCTCCACGGCCAAGCCGAAAAGGAGGCGCGGATCGTCGGGACGAGCCTCGGCCATGCGTCGCAGAGTCTCCAGGCGATCCACGGTCACAGGCGCCTAGCTCGGGAACCGGAAGGTGGCCGCCGCATCCAGTGTGGCGGCGGCGCCGGTCTCGACTTCGACCAGAGCCTCCATAGGGAGATCCCCTGTCAGACGAAAGAGGAGGCCCTCGACCTCCTCCCTTCCCTTGGGAGGCGCCGCAACGGGTAAGCTCTCCCCTGAGCTCTCACCCAGGAGCATGTGAGCGCCATTCCTCAGGGCGCCCGGCTCCTCGAAGTTGCAGCGGAGAATCATATCCTACCTTCCTGACGGGCTCTGATCATAAAGAGGAGGTCGGCGACTTCCCCTCTCAAGAATATGAACGTTCTCCCCTACCCGAAACCTACCGGTCCCCTCGAAGACGGCGTTCTGACAGAAGTAGACCTTGCCGTCCCAATCCCAAAAACCCTTCAGGCTCCGAAGGGATTCTCGCCCCCGAGCCCCTGTCCTGGATGTTCATCAGGCCTGGGCTACCGACCCGCGGGGGGTGGCGTCGTGGAGAAAGAGAGGAACGGACACCTGGTGCTCACCGTCCACCGCGACATCGAAGGAATACCCACCCGGCTTCTGGAACACGAGCCGCTCCATGTTCACTACCTGGGGGACACGAACCCTCCCACCGGCCGCAGTGGGTCCCATGCCGACCTTGATGTCACCGTTCAAACGAACGACTTCGGCCCCGGATGGATCCTTCAGGACGATTTCCACGGTGTGGTCCCCAGCCTCGTTCATGGAAGCCCCGAACCGGAGGACCAGCGAGATGTGGGGATGTTGGGCAGGGAAGCCCGAGGTGGAAATGCGATCGAAAATCCCGAGGATGTTCAGCTTCCCTGAGGCGTCCACTGTAGCCGCATCAGCCAAAAGGGCCAGATCAATCTCCATTGTCCGTCACTCTCTCACCAAGGTTTCACCGAGAACCAGTCCAGCAATAATGTCCAGAATGGCGTGGGCCAGGATGGCTGGCCAGAGGACCCCCGACAGAATGAATGAGGCTGCCAGCACCAGCCCAAGGGCAGCCGTGCGCACGATCCCCAGCCACCCCTGATAGGCATGAAGCAACCCAAAAACCGCTGAAGAAACCAGGGCCGCTCCCCAATCCCATCCCAATAAAAGGGTGAGCGCTGGAATCAGGTACCCCCGGTAGGCAATCTCCTCCCCCACACCGGCCGCAAGAGAAAGAAACACGAAAAGGACCTTTTCCCCGCGGGTCTTCGGGAGGAGCTCAACCAACAATGGGCTCTCCCGGATTCCGGCTGCTTTCCGAAAGAGGAAAAAGCCCCAGAGGAGAAGGAGCGCCACCAGGAACAGTCCAACGGTCCAGATGGTCACCGATCCCCAGCGGGCGGAATCGATCCCCATGGTCTCGGCTCCAAGCTCATTCCATCCCACCATCAGCCCCACCGATCCGATCCCGAGGATGATGGCGGCCGAGGACAGGTAGACGGATACCCGGGGGAGGGGCCCTTCGTCGTCCACCAGGGGTAGCTGGGCCACCGAGAGGGCCGGGAGGAGTTCCAGGAGAAAGGCCAGGTACAGGGCGCCCCAAAAACCGAGGGGAGTTCCCAGCCAGAAGAGGGCCGTAAGGACCGGGAAGAAGAGGAGGGACCCCTTCACGAGACGAAGGACCACTGGGGGCACCGGACTCAAGAGCCGCCCCGAACCTCGCTCAGGCGCTGCCCTATGGCCTCCGCGGCCTCCAGGGTCTGCTGAACGTCTTGCCAGGTGGACCTGTAGTTCAGAATCGAGAGCCGAAGTGAGAATTTGCCTCTCAGTCGGGTGGAGGACATCATGGCCAGCCCCGAATCCACGATTTCTTCCTGGATGCCCAGGTTCATAGCCTCGAGGAGATCGGGAGTCTCGTCCCTGTCCGGTTGCCGGAATCGAAAGCACACGATCCCCAGGGAGGCCGGACCCATCATCTCGAGCATTGGCGATCGTCGAATATACCTCTCGGCCTCCCTCGCGTGATCGATCCCCGCTTGGATGCCATCACGAAATGCTCTCAGCCCCAACATCTGAAGGGACATCCATACCTTCAGAGCACGGAAGCCTCTGGTGAGTTGGAGCCCTCGGTCGGCGAAGTTGATGTGCTCCTTCCCCAAGGCCGTGTCCTGGAGATACTCCGGGAGGATCCGAAACGCCGCCTCCAGCACTTGGGTATCCCGAACCAGGAGGCATCCCGTTTCGTAGGGCTGGAAGAGCCATTTGTGTGGATCCAGAGTCACGCTGTCAGCCCTTTCGATCCCCCGGAAAGCCTCCTTCTGCCCCGGAGCCAGGACGGCAAAGCCCCCGTAGGCTCCGTCTACATGGAACCAGAGGCTCTCCTTTTCGGCCAGAGTAGCGATGGCGTCCAGCGGGTCGATGGCTCCGGTGTTGGTCGCACCGGCGTTGGCGCAGACACAGAGAGGATTCATCCCTGCCGCCCGATCTTTGGCAACGGCCTCCTGCAGGAGAGCCACGTCGATGCGGAAGGCTTCGTCGGTGGGGATCTTCCGAACATTCCCGACAGGAATGCCGATGATCCTGGCCGCCCGCTCCAGGGAGCTGTGGCCCTGGTCACTCACATACAGCACCGGGTTCGGAGGATTCCCCGCCCACTCCCGGCCCGTGACCAGCGCCACCAGGTTTGCTGCGGAGCCCCCTGATGTCAGAATCCCTCCACCCGTTTCCGGAAACCCGAGCCAATCTCGAAACCAGTCCATCACCACCAGTTCCACCTGGCTTGGCCCGGCAGACTCGAGCCATGTGCCCTGAAAGATGTTGAAGCCCGTAGCGAGCATGTCCCCCAGGACCGAGGGCCAGGTCGGAGACGAAGGAATGAAGGCAAAAAAGCGGGGATGATCGATCCGGCCCGCCCTGGGAAGGACGTCGTCCACCACCCGCTGAAGAACCGCATCCGGATCCTGTCCCTCTTCGGGAGGGGGCCCCGAGAGTAGGGGCTCCAGCTCCCGGCGGGTTCCGCCTTGCGAGGCCGGCCCTTTCCGGAGATTTGTCCATCGGTCGACAAGCAGATCAACCACCCGGTACCCCAATCGGCGCATTTCCTCTGGGGGCAATTCCAGCGACGACCTCCCGGTTGAATCGTTCCAATCCTTCACCGCAATCCTCCTTGGGTGGTTCGTTGACGCTCCGACTGGGTTATTTTAGTGTCTTGTCCCCCCAGGGGGAGAGCCTGGGATGAATGACACATCTTCGGAGCTTCAAGCGTGAGCGCCATGCCGACGCAGACACAAGCACAAAAGCGGGCCTTCCTGGTCATCGACGCCATGGACTCACCTCATAAGAAGGGCCGGATTATTCGTTTGCGGCTTCAAGGGGGGCAGCCCCCCGCCCTGCGTGACCTCAAGGGAGCGACGCTCCAGGCCCAATCACCCCAAGGGGAGAAAGAGACGCTGAAGGTCGTGGGTTTTTTTCTTGGCGGCGGAAAACCGTCCAACGCTCGCTTGAGCCGGACGGGCCGGGTGGACCTCCTGGTGGAAAGGGAGGATGGGGCTGACCGGCCGACGGTCTCGGCCCGATGGGAGATTACGGGCCCGTAGTAATATCCGGCTTAAGAACAGGGCCCACCCCAAAAGCGCCTAGGGGGTGGACCCATATTTCCATCTACCTCATTTCCATCTACCTCTTCCGTTCGACACACATCGGGCCGATCCGGACAGAGTCGATCTTACCGGCGAAAACTCACCCGATTTCCCTCAACCCCGGCGGCTCCCGGGAAAACGTATCCACGAACCACTGGCGGTACCGCTCCAGCGCCTCAGGGTCCTCTTTCAACCAGGCTCGCCTCTCTTCTTTGAATTCATCCCCACGGGCCGTCAGAAGCATGGCGTCGAGATAGCCATTCTCGTTGGCGTAAACCAACTCCTCCAGGGGATCGAAAGCCTCGGCTTGGTAGACCGCCCTTCCCAGAAGCCACGCGTCGGCAACTCGGGCCAGAATTGCCCTCTCGAAGGAAAACCCCTCCAAAGTCTCACCACCTGGCAAGAACTCCCCGATGCGGCCCATCTCCTTCATGAGATGGTAATGAGCATAGATCTCGAAAACCTGCGCGGCATCCGTAAAGCCGCGCTGCACCCCGATCTTGGCCGTGTCTGCCACCAGCACCAGCGACTCCCAGGGGAAGGAGGGGGTCTCTCGTTCCACAGTGATGATCCAGAAGGAAGGGTCCGTCGAAATGTTGTTCTGCTGAGGCCGGAACCATGCGTCGGTAGCCTCCAGCCGCTCGGGCTCCGCGAACAACCTGGCGCCGGATCGGATGACGATGGGGCGCGGGGCCGGCAGCTCCGGTTGTCCACGCGAGCACGCCAATGAAGCCACGGAAACCAGAACCAGCACCAGGATCAGAATTACTGACCTGGCGGCTGTTCCCAGCGAAAGGAAAGCCTTCGACTTCATGGGGATTCTCCAGAGGTTGTGTCGGTATTCTTCCCAATGCCAGGTTAAACCCCGGCTGGCCCCATTGGGGTTCCAATCGTGAATCTTGACACACGAACCCTTTTCAGCGGAATTGTCTAAACAGCATAACGATATGGAACCGAAATGATTACAGCATATACCGGTATGACTGATCAAACCGCTGAATTCAAAGTCCCGCAGAACATGACCCCCGAGGATCTGGGCGACACCCTGGCCCGCCTCGTCTGGGAGAGTTTTTCGGACTTCATCGCCGATGGAGATGCCGAGGTTCTTCTCGGTGACCTGGGCCTCACCCGGGAGGATGGTATTCCGGCAGAGGCTGCAGCGGAAGAGATCCTGATCTTCCTCATGTGGGCCCACACTCGGGGACTACAACAGGCCTTCATCGGGAGGTCGGACCGGATACTCGTCAGGGAGGGGCTCGACGCTTTTCACTCTGCAATTTTCCAAGATATGGTGGACAACGGCACGCCTCAGGCTCAGGTGCCTCTTTTTGAACAGAGGGTGAGCGCTCGCTACGCCCAGTACTATTCGGCTGCCGAGCGATCCGATGTGGACCTCGGAAAGGCCGTGGCCCGCCACCTGGCCGGGTCCAGGCAAAGCCCTGACTCTCTGGCCGCAGCCCTCACGGAAAAGGCCATCGCCGTCGCCAACCCCCTCAGAGACTTCCTGGAAGAGGTGGAGTTGGTGAATTAGAAGAAAAAGGAACCGGTACCTCTGGGGGCGCCGGTTCTTTTTGTTTTGGGAGCCTGAATCCAGCCCCTCCTCCAACCCCTCCTCCAAGCCCAGCTTTGCTATAACCCCATAGCCGACCGAATCAGGGGGCTGATCCGCTCCGGTGTCCACGGAGGGTCGAAGGTCAACTCTACTTCGGCCTTCTCGACCCCGTCCACCTTTGCTATGGCCAAACGGGCCTGATCCACAATCTGCCCGGCCACGGGGCACATGGGCGAAGTCAGCGAGATGATCGCCTTGGCCGAGCCGTCCGCGACCTGGATGTCATAAACCAGGCCAAGGGTCACCAGATCTATGTTCAACTCCGGGTCTTTCACCGTCTTCAGTGCATCCCGAACGGCCTTTTCGGTCACTGCCATGGAATCCCTCCCATTCCTTTCGGTGGCTCGCGCTCGCTCAGGGTGACAAGAGGCTTATTGTTTCCGGACGAAGAGAACCGAGGCCTCCACCGAGGCATCGGGCCGAGCTTTCGCCAGAGCCTTGTGGAGGGTGGAAACGACCTCCCCGACCGGCTTGCCCCGGAGAGACGCCACCAAGTCCGCCGCCCCCCTGAAGATCCCCTGGGAAGCCTCTGAAAGTACGATTACCGCATCGCCCGCACCCAGTTCCATCCTCTCGGTCCCGTAGAGGAACCCCCCCATCATCCCCAAGGGTGGCCCATGGGTGGAGAACTCCTCGAAGACTCCATCCCGCCGGATAACGGCACCCGGGCACCGGCCGGCACCCGCCCATTCAACGCCACCCTCCCCAGGAACGAGAATCCCCGCCTCCACGTATTGATCCATCCCCTCCACCGCCGCCGCGGCCAACCCCGAGTTCAACCTGGCCAGGAGGCCCTGAAGATCATCGTGGTCCTGCCCGAGCTCTCTCAGGAGGCTCCTGGCCACGGCCAAATATAGTCCTGGGGGCAAGCCTGAGCCCTGGACGTTCAGGCTTACCAACCCGGTATTTCCTCCCCTGAGGTGAAAATAATCCCAGAGGGTTCGGCCCGGACCATCCTCGACCAAGCTCGTCCCTGCCGCGATATCGAAACCAGGGATTCGGGGAGCCTCTGAGGGAAGCAGACCACGCTGGATGACCCGACTTATCTCCTGAACCAGTGGGTTTTTGTCCTCGATTTGCAACGCGAACTCTCCCTGGGCGGGGTGAAGGACTTGGCGCCAAAGACGCCACAATCTATGCATGGGGCGACCGCAGGTGAAAGAGCTTAGGGATCCCGAGGGCCCTTCCCCGGCCCTTGACCTCTTCCCTCCGATTCACATCCTTACGTTGATCGCAGAAGATGCACCCGGCTCCGCCGGACGCTTCTTTTTCGCGCTCGACCCCCAACTTCTATAATTGGGACAGCCACTAGATGCTTCGGAAGATTGCCGTCAACACAGGAGGAGGAGACGCACCGGGCCTGAATGCGGTCATCAGGGCCGTCGTCCTCTCCGGTATCAACGAGGGGTGGGAGGTCTACGGAATCCGAGACGGTTTCGGCGGGATCCTCAACGACCTCAGGTACAACGGTGAGGGAGTCGTTCGCCTGACAGTCGAGTCGGTCAGGGGAATCACCCACACCGGGGGAACGATCCTGGGAACCTCCAATAGGGGGAACCCCATGAAGTGGCCCCAGAAACAGCCGGATGGTTCCGTCGTCGAGATCGACAGGTCGGACGAAATCATCGAGGAGTTTCGGAAGCGGGAATTGGATTGTCTCATTTCTATCGGCGGGGATGGGTCCCTGGCCATCGCACGCCGGCTCAGGGACCGCGGCCTCCAGGTCATCGGGATCCCCAAGACCATCGACAACGACCTCGGCTCCACGGTGATGACCTTCGGTTTCCTGACTGCGGTGGAGACGGCTACGGACGCTATCGACAAGCTCCACACGACAGCCGCGTCCCACAAACGGACCTTCGTGGTGGAGGTCATGGGCCGGCACGCCGGGTGGATCGCCCTGTTCGCCGGAGTCGCAGGGACCGCAGACGTCATTCTCATTCCGGAGATTCCCTACTCCATGGAGAAGGTCTACGAGAAGATCCGGCGCCGGTACGATACGGGTCCGGAATTCGCTCTGGTTGTCGTGGCGGAAGGAGCCAAGGAGCTGGGGGGAGAAGCCACCTTCGTTGAACAGGCCAAGCCGGGCCAGGAGGCCCGCTACGGGGGGGTCGCCGAGCGTATCGAAGCGCAGATCGCAGAGAACTGCGGTGTTGAGACGCGCTCTCTGGTTCTCGGGCACCTCCAGAGAGGTGGGCAGCCAAACTCCTATGATCGGCTTCTGGCCCTCCGGTTTGGAGCCGCCGCTATCGAGCTGGTGAAGCGTGGGGATTTCGGCTCCATGGTCTCCCTCGATCCACCGGACGTGCGAGCCGTACCCCTCGGCGAGGCGCTGGCCCAAATCAAGACCGTTCCCGTCCAGGGCGACATCGTCCGTACGGCCCGTGCCCTGGGAATCAGCTTCGGAGACTGAGGAACCCGCTAGGAGCCCTCGGGCTCCTAGCCTCGATCCGTATCCGGCAACGTCGTCTTGAGGCCCATGAAGGTCCCCACCAGAACCACGACTCCGGCCCCGACCACATTGTAGTAGAGCCATGAAATGTCGGTGGTGATGGAGACCAGGAACACCGACACCATGCCGGCCAGGAGCCCGACAGAGGCTCCGGTGCCTGTGCTGCGAGGAACAAAAAACGCCAAGAGGAAGACTCCCAGAAGGGATCCGTAGAAGAACGATCCTATCTGGTTCACCGCCTCGATCAGAGAGCCCAATTGCCCAGCGTAAAGGGCAACACAAAAGGCGAACAAACCCCAGAAACCTGTGGCGAAACGGGACACCCTCAGGTAGTGGGCATCCGTTGCGTCGGGCCGGAACCATCGCCGGTAGAAATCCATGACGGTGGCGCTGGAGAGGGCGGTGATCTCCGAGTCCAGAGAGGACATGGCCGCGGCGAAAATGACAGCGATGAGGAGGCCCAATAGCCCGGCCGGAATGAAATTGATGATGTAGGTGGGGAAGACGTAGTTCACGTCGTTGGATGCCGTGCCCCTGACCTCAGCTACCAACACCTTGGCTTCCGACCGGATGTCGCGAAGTTGAAGGTCGTATTCCTCGATGGCACCGCGCCGCCCCGCCACATCCGCGCCTTGATTCCGGTCTTCCAGAAGTTCGAGGGTGGCGGTTCTTCGCTGGGAATGGACCCTGGATTTTTCCTCCTCCAGGGCTCGGTACTCCTCGGCCCGACTGCTCTCTTCCACCGCAGCCACTTCGGCCGGGCTGAAGACCAGGGGTGGTTCCTCGAAGTGATAGAAGACGAAGAGAAGTACGCCGATGGAGAGAATCAGGACCTGCATCGGCACCTTCAAAAAGGCTGTGAAGATCAGAGAAAGCCGACTGTCCTTGAGGGAGGTCGCCGTCAGGTATCGCTGGACCTGGCTCTGATCCGTGCCGAAGTACGCCAGGAACAGGAAGAAGCCCCCAAAAAGACCCGACCATAGCGTGTAGGTGTTCGTGGGGTCCCAGGAGAGATCCACGCTTCGCCACATCTCTTGGATCCCTCCGATATAGACCGCCTCCCCAACGCCCACCCCTTCCGGCAGGTTCGCGAACAGGGCCAGCAATGCCACCGCGATCCCGCCGAACACCATGAGCATCTGGACCACGTCGGTCCAGATGACGGCTGTGATCCCCCCCACCATGGTATAGGCCACGGTGACCAAGGCCATAAGGAGGATCGTGATCCGCTCATCCCATCCCAGGATCACGGACAGGACAATGGCCGGAGCATAGAGGATGATCCCGGCCCCCATTCCCCGGGACACCAGGAACAGAAAACCGGTGAGTGCTCTGGTTTTCCCGTCGAACCGTTGCTCCAGGTACTCGTATGCCGTGAACACCCGGGCGCGGTAGAAGAAGGGAACGAAAACGATGCAAAGAACCACCATGGCGAACGGCAACGCCAGGTAGAACTGCACGAACTCCATGCCATCGTCGAACGCCTGGCCGGTGGTGCCGATGAAGGTGATGGCGCTGGCTTGGGTGGCCATGACCGAAAGGCCGATGGCCCACCAGGGCATGCGGCGATTCCCCAGGAAGTACCCCTCCACTCCCTCGTTCTTCCGACTCTGGTAGAGGGCGAAGGAGAGGACGACAACGAAGTAGACAACGAAGATCGCCCAATCCAGGGAGGTCATGGACCTGCCCCGAAATTCAGGATTCGGGTGAGAAGTGCCAGCGCAGCGATCGTCAAAATCCCATAGATGACCACAGCCCGGTAAACCCAAACCCAACTCGGAAAGAACCCGATGCGGCCCTCCTCATCCTGACTCAATCCAGGTCGCCCCCCTTCAGAGAGAGGAGGTTGGCAAAAAGCCGGTATGCGCCGGGAACGCCCTCCGGGAATTGTCGGAAGAACGCCAGCCCCGTGTACACGTAAACTCCTTCACCCACACCTGCCACCATGAGGCCTCCTTGTTTCGGCCCCTCACCAGGGTCCGCCATCTCCAGAAGGGGGGTGAACTCGGGGTCCCAGCTTCCGAGGAAGTACAGGCCCATTTCCTGGACCCATCCTTCGAAATCATGGGCGTCGATCGGGTTGGGACCACGGAAGAGGGCGTGGGCAGGGTCCAAGATCCGAACCGGGACCGTCTCATCGGAGACTCGATCGTGAGGGCGGGACATCCCAACTTCATAGGGAGCGAACCCGCCGGTCGGATATTCGTATTTGTTGTATTGAGCAATGACCGTCCCACCACCCCGAACGAACTCCAGAAGCCGGTCGTTGGCCGCGACCAGGTCGGGCCGGGTCTCATAGGCCCGTATCCCGAGAACCAGGACATCGAAGCGCTTGAAATCCCCTGCTTTCATGGCTTCCGGCCCAAGCAGCTCCACCTCTGCCCCCATCTGACGGGCGGCTTCCGCTCCCGCATCCCCGGAGCCCATCACATACCCGACCCGGATCCCGTCGGCTAGGGAAACGGGGAAGACCGACACCCTCGACCGGGCTGAGGGGAAGAGGGCTCCACGTCGAATGTGCGGGTAATCCACCAGGGAAACCCCGGTCTGGTAATCCACTCCATCGCCGGTTCGAACCCGCGCAACAACGGAATATTGGCCATCAGCCAGCCCCGTTGGCCGGGTCACCTGGAATGGGAAAGATACCGCCACCCCACTCTCGGCGAGGGAGAATGGGCGGCCCTCGGGATCGGCCCGCCATCCCTCGGGGACTTGAATGCTCACAGTACCATCAAGTGGCCCCTCATCCTGGCTCAGGATAGTCACCGTGAAATCCCTGGCCCCCTCAGCCGGGGAAGGCCACGCCATGAGGGGGGGGTCCAAAGAGACGGAGAGGGCTGGGACCACCAGGACCGGTTTCACGAACTCTCCGGTTGCTTTGTCCACACCTCTGAAACGGGCAGGTTTCCAGGCCTCCGCACCACCCAAGTCTCCCACCTGAAAGCTGAGGTTACCGTAGATGAGATCCGGGTTCGCCGGCGCTCCCCACAGGCCCACGTCCGTAGGCCACCGGTACAGCTCACCGTCCCGATCTTCCTCCAGGTAGTAGGTTCGAGAAGGCACTGCCCCGGCCGGGACATGGAGTTGGAACCTCCATTGGGCCAAGGAGCCTGGAGGTACGTCTTCGGTCTGGCCGAGCTCCCCAGAGACCTCCCATCCGTCCGGCACCGCCAACAGGCCGGAGGCGCCACTGATGGGGTAAGGGCCTCCGTTCCAGAGCTCAACGACTCCGTCAACCACCTCACCCGGAATCAGGAGATCGTCCTCGACCCTCACGTCCACGACGACCCCGGCTGACCTGAGAAAAGCCTCCTGGACCAACGGAAGCCGCTCCTGAAGAGTCCCCCCCAGCTCCGAGAATCCATCACTTCCGAAGCTGGACGCCCGTACTTCCCCCAGAGCATCCATTGCCCCCTGAAATGCCGCCAGGGCCCTGCCCAGAGGCGGAGCAGCCTGCCATGGATCCATCACATCCAGGGCCGAATTGGCCTCGGCGACAGCTTCCCGGTATTCCGCCAACAGCCTCGCGACTTCGCCACGGGCTCTTGATGGCAAACCTTCGGTCAGGGAAACAAGAGACGTGTCCACTCCTGCGAAGATCTCATCCGGCCCTTCCGTTCTCACCCGGGACTCCACCAAGGCCATGGTGGAGCGGCGGGGCCCCATAGGTTGTGCGACCCCCATGTCCTGGGACCTATGCTGACTTCTGCTTTCCATGGCGACCTGGAAATGGGATCGCCCGAGAAGTGGATCGAGGGCTCCGGTCTCGATACCGGCAGTGCCTTCCTCCGGATTTCGACGAGTGAGGAGGTAGAGCTTGCTGGGCGCCCAGGGAGTCACCCCGGCGGCGATTTGCTCCGGGAACCGGGCAGGATCCCCTGCGACATCGAAGACCTCCTGGGCCATGATCCCCGAAACCTGGTGATGGCCGTGGCCGTCCCTCGGAGTACCCGAAAAAACGGAAACGATCACCTGAGGTCTGAATGTCCTGACGACCCAGGTAACGTCTCTCAGGATTTCCTCACGGGGCCAATAGCGGAAGGTCTCTTCAGCGGTTTTCGAGTACCCGAAGTCAAAAGCGCGCGTGAAGTACTGCCGCCCCCCATCCAGCGCCCGGGCAGCCAGAAGCTCCCCGGTTCTCACCAGCCCCAGGCCTTCGTCCATCTCGGGCCCGATCAAGTTCTGCCCCCCCTCGCCACGGCTCAAACTCAGGTAGGCGGTCTCGACCCCCATGCCCCGGGACAGGGCCGCCAGGAGCGCCGTGTCTTCGTCATCAGGATGAGCGCCGATCAGGAGAACCCTCTTCACCCCATCCAACCTCCGGAGGAGAAGGCCCGTCCCCACGATCCCTTCAGACCAGGGGTCGCCCTGTGAGGTCAGGCCCGAGATCATCCAGGAGGAAGAAGGCCCCGGAGTGGACCCTCCCGAGGTTTGGCTCTCCGAGGGGGCACAGGCCACGCCGAAGGCGAGAATCAGGAAGAGCAGAGGTCTTTTCAGCATGAGGCCCGAAGCTACCCTAGAGCGCCAAAAGAGAACAAACAGCAGGCCCTTCGGGCGACGCACTCCCGAAGGGCCTCGAAGCTGAGGGACCTTCCGCAGGTTCGAGGCCTGCGGCTAAAGGAACCCTTTATGCCGGACACAGGTTCCGTGGTGGCCAGCCCTGTTAACCCCCGAATTCAGCCAGATAGGTCGTCCACACCGCGATGAACGCATAAACGGTGGCGAAAAGGATCACCGGAGGCAGACTGAAACGAACGGCCACCATAACCGCGGGGACCATGCGCTTGGACCTCTCCGAGGCGCCCTTCCTCAGTTCGTCGGCAGCCCCCACCGCAACCCACCCGACGAATATGGCCATAAAAAAGGCCCCCAGGGCCAGCATGGCTTCAGCCAATCTGTCGATGACCGACAGAAAGGAAAGTGAACTGGCCGGCAAGAGGCCCAACAAGGCAATGAGTACACCGCCCGCGATGGAGGCAGGCTTCCGAGGCAGCTTAAACTCGTCGATCACCGAGGACGTCACGACTTCCAGAAGAGAGACAGCCGAAGTCACGGCCCCTACGATGAGAGCTATGAAGAAGAGGATTCCCACGACCCGCCCTACGGCACCCATTGCAACGAACGCCCCTGGGAGGGCGATGAAGAGCGCACCCACCGTGCTCTCACTCACATCGTTTTGCATCCCCAGAGCGAAGATCACCGGAAACACCACCAATCCGGCGATGAAGGCCACTCCGAAGTCCGAGAAGGCGATGGTCGTCGCCTCACGGTTCATGTTCACGTCATCCGAGAGATAGGACGAGAAGGTAAGCATGCACCCCATCCCCAGGCTCAGGGAGTAGAAGGCCTGCCCGGCAGCCTTACTCAGGATGTCGGGATCCAACAACTCCGAGAATGACGGCCGTAGGTAGAAGGCATAACCCTCCATGGCTCCGTCCAACGTCAGAGCCCAGATGGCCAGAAGGATGAGGATACCGAAGAGGGTCGGCATGAGGATGATTGCAGCCCGCTCGATTCCCTTCTGGACCCCCATGCTGACGATGAAGATGGTCGTCCCCATGATGGCCAGATGGTACCAGATGGGGGACATCCCGGTCGTTACCGTCCCGAAGTGCTCTGCCGGGTTGGCCGGGAAACCGGTCAAGATCCCATCGACCCCATACCGAACCACCCAGCCTGCGATGACCGAGTAATAGGCGAGGATGATGAAGCCGGTGATGACATACATGAAGCCCAGGAGGGACCACCCCCGGCCGCCGACCTTCCGGAGGGCCCCGATCGGAGAGAGCTTGGCCCCACGGCCGATTGAAAACTCCGAGAGCATGAGTGGGATCCCGATAGCCAACGTCAGGATGATGTAGAGAAAAACGAAGGCCGCCCCTCCACCCTCGGCCGCCACATAGGGAAACCTCCACATATTCCCCAAACCCACGGCGCTTCCAACCGCCGCAAGGATGAAGCCTGCCCGAGTCTTGAACAACTCCCGCTGGCCACTCTCGTTTTGCTGCATAGTGCCCTCATACTCGGAGAAATCAGGGGTTGCCCCAACTTCGCTTCAATTCGGGGAACCCGCCAATTAAAGGGGACTCCAAGGGGGCCGTCAAGGAACTCCTTTTCCCAGAGTGGGCCAACCACCCTCCAGGGTCACCGAAAGGTCAACCTCCGAACGACCACACGAGGAACATCGAGCTCATCCTTTTCGACAAGGGCCGCCAGTTCCCTCCCGGTCCAAAAGCGTCGGGGAGGCGGGCGGCCCGCGTAACGCGGATAGCCCCAAAAATCGCTATTCTTGGGAATAGGCGCCCCTGGTAGAACTCCGGGTTGCCTGTTTCGCGAAGGCCCCAGGGCCGGGTCCTTCCATAAGGCTAGGGCCGGCTCCTTCCATAAGGAGAGGCACACGTGCACAGAAACCCTGTCAACCTCGCCGCAAAGTTCTCTGAGATCCAGGACTACTGGAACCCGCGCATAGCCGGGGAACTCAACGGCCAGCAGGTCAAGCTGGCAAAGGTGAAGGGCGAGTTCGTGTGGCATCGTCACCAGAACGAAGATGAGTTTTTTCTCGTATTGAAAGGTGTTCTAAGCCTGGAGCTTCGGGACGGTACGGTGACGTTGAGGCCCGGAGAGTTCTTCATCGTGCCCCAAGGAGTGGAGCACAGGCCTGTCGCCGAAGAGGAAGTGCACTTGTTAATGTTCGAGCCTGCCTCCACCCTGAACACAGGGAATCTCAGAAACGAACGAACCGTGGACAGGCCCCAACGGATTTGAGAAACGCCTGCTCAACCGAGAGTCACCATGGCAGCGACTGATTTTCGCCCTGATCCTCGCCTATTCCCCTTCGAGTCCCACTGGCACGAGGGTCCCGGAGGCAAGGTGCATTACATAGATGAGGGGGAGGGTCCGCCCATCCTCTTCCTCCACGGAAACCCCACCTGGAGCTTTCTCTACAGGGGAATCGTCATTCGCCTAAGGAAGCACTTTCGGTGTATCGCCCCGGATCTCCCTGGGTTCGGGTTGTCAGACCATCCCTCGGACTACCGATACACGCCTGAGGAGCATGCCCGAACCATCCAAGCTTTCGTGAAGGAATTGGATCTCCGGGACCTCACGGTAATGGGACACGACTGGGGCGGACCCATCGGTATGAAGGTGGCAATGGAGGAGTTGAGCAGGATGCGGGCCCTTATCATGGGGAACACCTGGTACTGGCCCACCACCGCCCTGCACCTGAGGGCGTTCAGTTGGATCATGTCTACGGGCTACGCACAGGGCATGATCCACCGTAAGAACCTCTTTGTCGATCAGATCATCCCCCTGGGTGTCAAACACCCCCTCGCCAGCGAGGTCATTCAGCACTACCGAGGCCCCTTCCCCACCGTGGACAGCCGAGCCGGGATCGCCGAGTTCGCCCGCCAGATCAGCCTCTCCGCAAACTGGTTGGCCCAGATCGAGATCGATGTGCGAAGGAAGCTTCGGCACCTACCCCTTCTCCTCACCTGGGGAATCCAGGACCTGGCGTATACGCCTGCTTTTATGGACACGTTTCTGAGGGATTTCGAGAAGGCCCGGGTGGTGCGCCTGGATGCGAAACACTACATCCAGGAAGACGCCCCAGGGGAGGTGAGCAAAGCCATAAAGGATTTCTTAACGGTATGAGGAAGCCATCCCCGCCCTACTCGGGAGGGTCCTCGACGGCCTCCAGCCCCTCGACACGGTGCTTCCACCGCTCGTCCTCGGGGATTCCAGCCGGCCGGTAGAGAATCACCCGAACCCTCTCCAGCGTCACCAAGCCCCCTCCGATGAGGTGATTCAGCTCCGGCCGGATCTCCTCGATCTTTTCTTCCGTTTCGACCACTTCCACGATTAGGGGAAGATCCGCAGAGAGCCGGAGGACCCGATCGGTATGGAGTCGCGCGCTGGCCCCGAAGCCGGCAATGCCCCGGTGGACCGTAGCCCCTGCGAAGCCCCGCTCCCGGAGGGTCAGAAGAAGGCCCTCGTAGAGGGGTTTTCCCTTATGGGGCCCGCTCTCCACTCGGTCGCTCTCCCCGATGAAAATGCGCATGAGCGTACGCTCACCTCGGAATCGATGCGCCATGAAGCTACCCCCTCGTCTGCAGTAAGAAGGAAGCGAGGGCCATTCCACCCAGGATCCCCGCGAGACCCAGGAGAAGGCTACCCCCCATGTAGAGCCCACCCCTTGCCCATTCCCCCCCCTCCAACAGAACGACCGCCTCGTAGGAGAAGGTGCTGAAAGTGGTAAAGGCCCCAAGGAAACCGATGGTAACCAGAGTCCGAACCTCGGCCGACCATGCAAGGC
>JBDRDQ010000245.1:0-6119 GCA_043820695.1 Gemmatimonadota bacterium
CTCGGCATTGCTGACGGGTTCGAAGGGGATCCCATAGGTATCCAGAATGTACCTGATCCACCCCGCATCCATGCTTGCGACCCAGGCCTTATGAAGGCCAATGCGCGGCATCCGGAGAGGGGTCGCGGCAACCCCCGGACTTCCGGCTGTGAACTCCAACCCGGTGAGCTCGACCAGCTCTCGAACCCTTTGATTGGACACCCTGCCCGGCCTCACCAGGTAAGTGCCCGTTGGAAAGCTCTGCCCGCCGAGGGTGAAGGGCTCCTTGGCCCATTGGACCTCCGCCCCCCCCTCGAGCAGGGCTACGGCCGCAGTGATGCTCCCGTTTTCGGCATGGCTGAACACGAAGGATCCGCGAGGCGCAGGCGCCGTTGGAATCCGGACGGTCTCCACCGCCGTCTGACCAACGGAGAGGGGAGAAGACATCTCCCTGTATTCCACCCCCATCTGAACGGGTAGCGTCCACCCCACGCCGTCATAGGGGCGAAGGGGGTTACCCTCCCAGTCCTCCGGGTTGACCAGTCCCTGCCAGAGATGGGAGTACTCCCGTAGGTCAGGGTAGGCCTGTCTCTCGAAGATGTTCTTGAGAAAGAGCCCGAAGGGTTGGCTCGTTGGAAGGACAAAAGTTCCTTTTGGGTAGGGAATCCCATTGTGCTTGAAGCTCTCGTCGGCGGTGTAGACCTCGATCCCATTGATCATCATCCGCTCTAAGAGAAGAGCCGTGCTGCTCCGGTCCGGTTGGTCAGCCGCAATGATATACCCGTAGGGCGGTTCATTCTCGAACCGGACCAACACATCCTTTCCAGCCTTATATTTGTCATATATGAGCTCGTACTTATATCGAGCGGCGACTTCGAGCACCGCCTTGCACGCGGTGTTGTTGTAGGCCACAGCATCGCCCAGGCGCCACCAACCCCCGGGCCAGGGGTTGGGATAGAAAACGCCCTTGGTAAGATCCCGGTGCTCCTCCGGGAAATCGCTCACCGTGAAGTGCTGGGGCGTGGCATATCGGTACAGTTGGGTTTCCGTGAGGATGGAAATCACGTTGTGACCGTCCACAACCTGTGTGGCATAGCCCGGATACCACGTGTCATAACGGACTCTGGAGATGGCTCCAGGTTGATCGTTCTCTTCGAAGGCCTTCCCCATTGCCGTTCCGATGAGGCTTTTCCAGCGCACGATCAGTGGATGGACATTCGGGTTCGTGGGCTCCGCATCGGGCGGAATCCAGATTCGGGCGGGAAAGGGACCCGTCTGATGTTGGTTGTAGAGGATCTCAGGGAACCATTCCTGGGAATGCGCCCGGTTCATGTTCTGTGTTTCGATGAGGTTTGCCATGAACGAATCACGATTGTTGTCATGGCCCACATATTCGTGATATAGCCAGGGGATGGGACTCACCTCGTAAGGCGTCCCCACGTTCCCCATGTACCAATCGGAGACGATGGTCATGCCGTCCGGGTTTGCGAAGACCAGCAGGGCGATGACGTTCTCCCGGACCAGCTCCATCTGACGATCGGCTCCGGTAACCAGATCGTACGCCAGCTGAGGCAGGAGTTGGGCGGGTGCCACCTCCGTCCCGTGAAGGCCCCCGTCGATCCAGACAATGGTCTTTCCCTCTTCGGCCAGCCGGCTCGCCTCGTCATCGGAAAGGCCACGCGGAAGGCTGACCCGCCGGTTGATCTCCTTGTAATGGTCGAGCCTCTCGAGGTTCTCGGCAGAGGAGATGACGGCATACTTCATCCGCCTCCCACCCGAGGTCTCTCCCATGTCCAGGACGACCATTCGGTCGGTCTGGGATGCGAGATGCTCGAAATATCCGATTGCCTCCTCGTAGGTCATCAGGTGAAAATCCGCCCCGGGTTTGAAGCCGAGGTGGTCTTCGGGGGTGGTGACCTGGGCGGAGGCCTCGGAGCTTCCCGGGTGAAGTGAGACCGGAAGAAAGAGGAAGAGCATGAGGCCGACCACCGAAGCCCTGAGTGTTCTCATGGCCATTTCTCCAAGAAGGCAGGGAGCCTATTCAAAGCAGGGAGCCTATTCAAAGCCGGGAGCCTATTCAAAGCAGGGAGCCTATTCCGTGAGCATGTACACCGCGAACGTGGCCAACCAGTGCTCACCCTCGTAGTTGCCGCTGGCGATGTGAGGGAGCGTCGCATGAGCGTGCCGGGCGGCTGAATCGAGAAGAATGGGTCGCAACGGGTCGCCTTCGGGAAGGGCCTGGGCGATGAGCCGCATGCACCAGGCCCGGCTCAGGTTCAATCCGTCCAGATGGACGATCTTGGGATCGGTCCGGTCCGAGACTTCCGCCGGCCGCAGCAGGGACTCCGGCTCCCCTGCTGCCAACCCCGGAAGGAAATCATGGAACCAGGAAGGGAATGCGCCCGCCTCCAGGACCCTCCGCATGAGATCCGCTTCCATGAGAGACCGAGAAAAGAAATCGTCCCCGTCGGGTTCCCACTGGGCTGGGTAATCCCTGTCCTGGGCGAAGTAGGTGTTGGCTCTCTCGAGAAGGAGATCCTCGAGGAGCCGATGGCCCACGGTCCTCGCATAATCCAGAGCAAAGGCGATCCCAAAGGCCGTGTTGGGATGAACGCCGCGCCGGATGGGATAGTCCTGTTTGGGGAGAAACTCCAGGTAAAGGTCGGCGAAGGCTTCTGCCAGCGGCTCCAGCCTCGAACGCCACAGCATACCGTCCTCATCGTCCCAGCCATACAGCTCTTCGGTCAGCTTCAGCAACCACGCCCAGCCATAGGTCCGTTCGAAGGAAGCACGGCCGGGCTGGTCCAGGTAGGCCAACTCCACGGCAACGTTCTCCTGAGTGAGGAGACCATTCAGGGTCGCCCTGATCTCCACTCCCTCCGGGAGGTCCGGGAAACGTTTCAGAAGCCGAACCAGGAGCCAGTACCCGTGCACCGAGGAGTGCCAATCGTAGCTTCCGAAAAAGACCGGGTGGAGAGAAGAGGGACTCCGGACCTCATCAGCGCTGTTCATGACGTGGTCGAGCTTGTTGGGGTACTCCCGGGTGATTCCGTGGAGCGCCAGTCCAGCAAAGAAGGAGGCGGCCTCCCGATCGAGCTCGGGGAAAGCAGGGGATTCGGCCTCGACCGGCGCGGTGGCGGACGGGATGGGCCGGTGTGAAGCGCCATCGAGCACTCCCGGCTTCATCCAAAGGTCGAACCACCGGAGCTCGTTCATCATGCGGTGGACCGAATTCCAGTGGCCCCTGATCCCGTGGGACTGCCCCTCGTATCGAATCACCTTCGCCGGAACGCCGTTCTTCTTGAGGGCCACGAACATTTGTTCCGCCTCGGAAAAGGGGACCCGCTCGTCCAGCTCGCCGTGGACGAAGAGGGTGGCGGCCTGTACCTGGTCGGCGTAGGTGAGGGGCGACTGGCGGATCATCCGGTCACGGGCCTCCGCTTCCCAGGGCGTGCCGAAGAACTCCGTTTCCTTGGTCCGGGCGATATCGGCGGTGCCGTAATCGCTTACCCAGTTGACGATGCCGGCGCCGGCGGCGGCGGCCAGAAAGCGATCCGGGTACCGGGAGATGAGCCAATTGGTCATGAAGCCGCCGTAGGAGTGGCCAATGGAGGCTACCCGGTCACCATCGATGGCGAAATGGGCGATGGCGTAGTCGATCCCGGCCATGACGTCCTCTCCGTCCTTATCCCCCCAGGCTCCCCATGTGGCCCACTTGAAGTCGTCGCCGTATCCCGTCGAGCTCCGGAAGTTGGTCTGGAGGACGAAGTATCCGTTGGCAGCGAAGAGCTGGTGCTTGAAATCGAAGCCGTAACCCGATGCGGAGTGGGGGCCACCGTGACTGTGGACAATCAGGGGATAGGGCCCGTCGTCCGGATCATACCCATAAGGATAATGAAGCCACCCCTCGATGGCCGTTCCGTCGAGGCTCGGGTAGAGGAGTCGTTCAGCCCGGCTCAGAGTGATCTCCCGGCGGAGATCGGCGTGGATGTCCGTAAGGCCTCGTTCATGGGTGCCGTCCAGGTCGGCGGCATATACATCCGGCGGGGTCTCGAGGAGCCCCAGCGTATAGACCATCGTCGAGAAGTCCTCGGAAATCCGGATCCCATCATGACTCCTCTCCCCTTTGGTGATTTGCTCCACCGGCCCCCCGGCAACAGCTACACGAAAGAGGTGGGAACCCCCGCTCTTCTCCGCCTGGAAGTAGATGTACTCTGAGTCCGGCGACCAGACGGGACCGCTGGGATCCAGCTCCCAACCAGCCGTGAGGTTGTCGGGGGTAGGGAGGGCGGAGGCCTCAGCCGGGGCGTACACATGGCTGGCGGGGACACCGTCTTCCAGAGGGATGAGGAACAGGTCCCGTGGGCCACCCTCCTCCAACCGACCCTCTTTGATCATGTCGGTCCCGTAGCCCCCTGTATAAGAGAGGAACCGGCCGTCCGGTGAAAAGGCAGGAGACCCGTAACTCCACCCATCGTCCGTGACGCGGGTCAGCTTCCCTTCGACGGTCACCAGCCAGAGGTCCGGCCGACCGTAGCGCCGTTCGTCCTGCCAGTCCGGGTCCGCCGTAAAGGCCAGGACACCTGAGTCCGGATGCCAGACGGGAGTCCCCGGGCGCATCCCCAGATCGGTGAGAGTCCGGACCTCGGCTGTGGCATCGCCCTCCACAGCGGCGGCGCCCTCGACCGGGGTGATGAGGATCTCCCGGGGAGGGCTCGCCGTGGGATCAGGGACCGGGATCACCGCACCGTCCCGTTGAAAGTTGAGCCAATCGAACTGGACCCCCCGGAAGCGCTCCTCGTGGCGGGCTTCGAAGGCCGACAGGGCCGGGGGCGACTCCTCGGTCCGGGGCACGTCTTCCAGAGAAACGATCCAGAACCCGTCGGGGCTCACGTTCTCGGTGAGGGTCGGCGGAGCCTCGGCCCGTGGGGGGGCAGAGGGATCTGCCGGATCGATGGACCACTGCCTACCTGCGGTGTAACGGAGGCGTCCGTCCTCCGTCCAGGCGGGGGCCGTGACCTCCTGTCCGCGGTGTAAAATCCGACCAGGGGCGATCGAAGCGTCCGTGGGGACGATCCAAAGCTCCTGGAAGTCCTCGTTTGTTTCCTCCACCGGGAGGGCCAGGGCATAGGTAACCCAGGCGCCATCCGGGGATACCTGAAGGCCCCTGACGCTCTGGACCCGGTAGTAGTCCTCCAGCTGAAGGGCACGGCCGTCAGGGTCTCGGAATTCGGTTGGAAACTCCTGGGGCGGAGGAAAGGAGGAGTCGCGGGCCCCGGGTCCGCAACCTCCGATGATAACCAAAATCAGACCGGCGGCCGTGACACGCAGATTCGATCGCATCCTCGGGTCCCTCCCTTACGGGGGCAGGCATGGTACAGGTTCCGGGACAATATTGGGAGGCTTCTGGCACTCCGCGAGTTGGGAGGGCTTGAAACCCCCACCACTTGCCTTTTCCCAGGCTGCGGCGCAGGCTTTCTCCGCAACCCCTGATAGCGAATCGGCGGTCCGGACTCTTCCCAATGAACGGCCCACCGTCCAAGCCGCTCCAAAAGGAGTCATGGTCGTGTTCACAAACCGCACCCCTTGTGCCCTCATCGGGCTGATCGCCTGCGCCCTTCTCGCTTTGTCCGCGCCCGCTACCGCCCAGGAAGGCCCCAAAGATGGCAGGGATGCCGACACCTTCCGGGGGCTGGCGTTCCGGAGCATGGGGCCGTCGATCATGTCGGGCCGCATCGCGGAAATCGCCATCCACCCCTACGACCGATCCACCTGGTATGTCGGAGTCGGGTCCGGCGGAGTGTGGAAAACCGACGACAATGGCACCACCTGGCAATCCCTTTTCGACGGCCAGGGCTCCTACTCCATCGGGGTGGTCACCATCGACCCCAGCGACCCCGACGTGATATGGGTGGGGACCGGGGAGAATGTGAGCGGCCGGCACGTAGGCTTCGGGGATGGCGTGTACCGAAGCCGGGATGGAGGTAAGAGTTGGCAGAACATGGGGCTCACGGCTTCGGAGCACATCGGTCGGATCCTGGTAGACCCCAGAGACTCCAAGGTGGTCCTGGTCGCGGCCGAAGGACCCCTCTGGAGCTCCGGGGGCGAGCGGGGGGTCTACCGCACCGCCGACGGCGGCG
>JBDRDQ010000246.1:0-9223 GCA_043820695.1 Gemmatimonadota bacterium
AGCAGTCCAATTCCCTGGGATCCCCAACTCCTGGACCATGCCCATCAAGGGCCGCATCGACATGCTGGCCACGGGCATCCGGACCCCAGTGGGTATCAAGATCTTCGGATCCGACTTGGCTGAATTGGAGCGTTTGGGGAAAGAGGTGGAGAACGCCGTGGCCATGGTGCCCGGCACCCGTTCGGCGGTGTCAGAGCGACCCCTGGGGGGGAGCTATCTGAACATCGAGATCGACCGCGACGCGGCGGCACGGTACGGGGTGAACATCCGAGATGCCAATATGGTCATCGCTTCGGCTATCGGTGGGATGGAGATTACCCAGACCGTGGAAGGGAGGGAGCGGTACGGGGTTCGGGTCCGGTATCCCCAGGAGCTTCGGGATCAACCGGAAAAGCTCGCGGAAGTATTGATTCCGGTGAGACAGATGGGGGGAGGCAGCGGTGCCGCTGATGGGGGTGGCATGAGCGGAATGGGTGGTGGCATGGGCAATGGTGGATCGAACATGAGCTCAGGCATGCCGAGTTCGAATGCCCAGATTCCCCTGGGTCAGATCGCCACGATCGAGATAGCAAAAGGCCCGATGTCCATCAAAACCGAAGGCGCCTTTCCTACGGCGTGGGTGTTTGTGGACGTGGACTCCCCGGACCTGGGTGGCTACGTGAGGGATGCACAGGCCATGGTGGAGGCCATGGTAACCCTACCCCCCGGCTACACGATCCAATGGTCCGGGCAATACGAATTCATGCAGCGGGCGCAGGCCCGGTTGCAGCTGGTTGTGCCGGCCACCCTCCTCATCATCTTCGTGCTCCTCTTCCTGAACTTCGGCAGAATTGGAGAGACCCTCATCGTCATGGGGTCTCTGCCCTTCGCCCTGGTGGGGGGCGTCCTGATCATGGCGTTTCTCGGATACAACTGGTCCGTCGCCTCAGGAGTTGGGTTCATCGCCCTGACCGGGGTTGCGGCCGAAACCGCCGTAATCATGCTCTTGTATCTGAACCATTCTTGGGATGACCGCATTCGGGCTGGACGGACGACAATCGACGCGCTTTATGAAGCTGTTATGGAAGGCGCCGTGATGAGGGTCAGGCCGAAGGTGATGACGGTGACCGCCATCATCGGAGGGCTCCTTCCCATTCTCTGGGGTCACGGGACGGGGGCCAGTGTCATGAAGCGGATCGCCGCTCCCATGGTCGGGGGCATGTTGTCCGCGACCGTCCTGACCCTGGTGGTGGTTCCGGTGATTTACTTCATCTGGCAGGAGAGGGCTGTCGCCCGGGCGGAAGCAGGTGGAGGCATTCAGTTGGGGACTCCGGATCTCAATCCGACCCCGGCCCTGGGGGACTGAAAAGTGTAACTCACGGCAAACCCGGCGAGCCAGTCCACCCCACGGTGAATGACCTTTCATCTGACTTTCACGGGGATTTCACAAAACCCATGCGAGACTTAGTTCACGAATCAGAGAATGGACGGGGTGTTGCCCCATATGCGGAGAAAGAACATGAGACCGAACATGAAAATCCGGGCCCTGATTTCGACCGTGGCCCTTCTTACGCCGTTTGTTTTGGCGGCCTGCGATAGCGATGGCGCGGAGCCAGAGATAGAGGCCTCCGCTCTTCTTTCTGTGATCCCGCAGGGAAACGCCACGGGAATCGACCCCAATACTCCGATCGTGATCGAGTTTACCCACGCAATGAGGCCGGGAATGGAAGAGTACGCCGACGTCCACGAGGGAAGCGTGGAAGGCCCTCTGGTTCCCGGGACCTGGAGTTGGAATGCGGCATTCACCATGCTCACGTTTACCCATGACGCTCCGCTCAAATCCCAGACCGTGCATGTGATCCACATCGGTGGTGGGATGCAGGACCAGGAAGGCCAGCACATCAATTATGAGCAGCACGGGTTCGGAATGGGCGGCCAGTGGATGACCCAACAGATGCACCAGGGAGGTCAACACGGTTACGGGATGGGCCAGGGCGGGATGGGCGGAATGGGCGGGGGCACCGGCATGGGTGAGGGTTGGATCCATCCTGCCAACGGCGGTTACGGAATGATCTTCACCTTTACGACGGCATGAACCCAAGTCTTCCCAATCGGACTCGGCAGTGAATAAGGGGCCTGTGCAGCAGCACAGGCCCCTTCGGCCTTATGTGCCCGTCAAAACGAGCAGAACCCCGTGAATTCCTCCAGACGGTAGAGGACCCGCTTCACCCAGCTGTCGTCTCGGTACGCCTCGAAGGGCACCGTGAAGTCCCCGTCTTTGTTTGTGAAGACCCGTTCGAAGTAGTTCGTTGCGGCTACAGCCAATGGCGCTCCCCGCGGAACGAAGAACCGGAGGTCCGCCTCCAGGTTGTAATCGTCGATGTTTCTCCGGGTCAGGTTCGCCGATCCGCCCATGATGACCACAGATTCTTCACGGGTCACCATCGCCAGCTTGGTGTGAAATTGCTCACCGTGGGTATCGTACCACCGTATTGAAATCCGCCCATAGGACTGGACAACCAGCTCACGGGCCACCTGCCGATTGGGGATCCCTCCCTTTTCCCGGCCGAAGGCGTCTTTGTTCGGGTCCAGGACCAGGCGAAGGGAAGCTCCCCTCCGGTCCGCATCCAACAGGGCTTCCACAACCTGTCGCTCCGATAGGTAGAACATGGCCAGGTCCACGCGGTCGCCTGGGCCGGCGGAGCCGACGTCCTTCAGAAGGGCCGCCAGAATCTTCCCCTCGGTCACGAGCTGCACGGTTCCTGCACCTGTGATTGATTCCTTCCCGGGGAGCGGCTCGTTTCCTGTGCGCGGCTCGTCTCCGGCAAGTGGCGATTCACCCTCGGCGTCGGTTCCGTAGACCGGCCACTCATCGACCTGTCCGCCGGAGAACGCCACAACGGCGCGCTCCGCCGCCAGGAGATCGGAGCAGATGGGGCCGGCGCCGGCGAAGGCGATGTTCGAATGGAAGCTGCTGGCGTCGTGGGGGTTCGCGGAAGTGACGAGGCACTCCTTGTCGGTAACGATCAGCTTGCGGTGGTTCGCCTTGAAGTTGAGGAGCCTCAGATACCCCCGAGCGGTGACCTTTGGCCCCGTAGGGCTGAAGGGATGAGGCAGCCAGCCTGGACCCGCCGTACCGAACCAACCGGCAAGCATCCTCCAACCGGCAGAATAGACCGGATTGGAGTCGCGAAGACGGGACAGGCGAGTGGTGACGACCTGGACGCCGGCGGCCTGGAGTCGTTCGATTCCGGCGCCGGTGTACGCGCCGTAGAAATTGTTGATCTCGTCGGTGATGAACGTCGCCTTGAGGTTGGGTCTTGCGGCCTTGCGGGAAAGAATATGTTCGGTCAGCTCCGAGGACAGGGGCCGGTAGTCGCGCTCCCCGCCATGCTCACCATTGAAAAGGAACATGTCGATGACGACGAACTCCTCGGCCGCGTCGATCATGGAAAGGACCCGGTTGAAGATCTCCTGCTCCACCGCGGGCTGGCCGTGGAGCCGGTACGAAAGGTCGTAGAGGAACTCGATCCCAGAAGCTGTGCGAGTAGGCCCTTCGACAGAGATACCCTCAGGCAGGGGTTTCACCAGCTCGTAGGCGAAGACCACGAGCCAGACAACAACCAGTGTCATGGCCGCCAATCGAATTCGGTGACAGATCCCTGACGAGCAACGGCGGTCTTGGGCGGAGCCGAGCCGTGGGCTGCAGAAGAATCGCGGGAAAGGGGCCAAAGGATCCGCTCCTGTAGAGAGCCCGCCGAAACGGGAACGTTAGAGTCTCTGCGCACTATAGATCGCATCTCACAGCTCCAGGAAGCTCCACTCCTTGGAGAAGGGCACACCGGAGAAGCGCACCCCTCTCGAAGCGGTCACACGCAGGTTGTCGCTGGGGTTGATCCCTATCCCCCACCCGGAATCGTACAGGCCAGGCTCCATGCTGAACGTCATGTTCTCCTGGAGAACGGTGTAGTCGCCCAACGCGATGAAGGGTGGCTGGTGCCCGGCGAAGAACTGACCCTGCCCGTGGGCGGGGCGATGGTAGATGAACTCCGCCATTCCCGCATCCACCTGATGCCGGTGAATCTTGGCGGCGATATCGGAGCACACCGCACCAGCCCTCGACTCTTCTTCCTGAATCTGAATCGTCTCCGCCACCACCTCCCACATCCGCTCCTGCTCCGGGGTCCAGGGTCCGATGAGGTAGTTGCGATAACACTCGCCGCCCAGACCACCGATGGTGAGGTCGGTGTTTACATAGACCGTCTGTCCTCGCTGGACCTTCTGGTGGAAGAACTGGTTCGGATGGGGATAACCGCTGGCGATTCCCGCGCGCACGTAGTGGGAGGTGACGTCGATACCCACCGCCGAATGGGGCCGACCATCTCTCTGGATGTCGTTCATCAGGAGTTCGATCCCGAACGCCTGCAGAGCCTGCCCCAACTCGAAGTCCGTAAGCTCCGTGCCCCGCTCCAGGATGTAGTCCCGGGCGAAGGCGTGCACCCGATCGAAGTAATGGTAGGCACGCTGGATCAGAGCCAACTCCTCCGGCGTCTTCACCTGCTGCATGGCCAGGCATTCGCCCTGGATGTTCACGAAGCGGGTGCCTGGTATCACCTTTCGAACAGTGGCCACCTGCCCTTCCGTGAGCGTCCAATCCGTGCCGACGACCCCGCCCCCGAATCCACGCCTCTTCAGCCCCTCCAACATCCACTCGAACAGATCGACCTGGGACCCCTGCACCACCTCGCCCCGGTTCGGGAATCCCCCCTCAGCATGGGGATAACAGAAGTAGTACTCATTCTCGGTGCACCACCAGGACTGGATGAGGTCCCGATCGATTCCGGGAGAGTACCAGTAGACCGTGTCTTCCTCATCCATGCGGAAAAGGGCCCAGGTCGAGCGCTCCCCGCTCCCCCGGAAGCACCCCGTGAAGTAGACGGCGTTCTGGTCGTTGGAGAGAAGAACCGCTCCCACGCCGAGGCCCGCCACCCGAGCCTTCAGTGTCCGGGCCCTCTCCTGGTGCCACTCCAGGGGAAGGCGGTCGTAGCCCAATGGAGCCGGCTCCACCTGGTCCGGGTCACGCTGGAGAAGGTGCTCTGAGTTGCTCAGGACAGCGCTGAAGGGCATTCGACTCCCGGGACCTGAGGCGTCCTCCTGGGGTACGCAGGCCAGAGCGCTGACGGCAGACCCTGAGGCGGCGAGGCCGGTACCCATCTGGCGAATGAAGTGGCGGCGCGACGTACTCATGAATCCTCCCCTTTCGTGAAGCTTGCCCGAATCAGCGCCCAGCTGTTCGGGTCCAGAGCGACGGACCGGGGCTCACCCCCGACCTCCAACTGGAACCGCTGTTGTTTCTCGGTCATCTGGATCACCTCGATGCGCGCATCCTGCCCAGGTGCCTCGGTGACGCCGATTTCCAGCTCCAGTCGGTAGGGGGCACCCGGATGGGTTTGCTCCAACTCGACCTCCACTCTGCCTGACGCCGCGTCATAGCGCCAGCTTCCCTCCAGGGCCGGAGAAGGCGTGCGATGAAGCCATTGATCGAAGAACCAGTCCAGCTCCTTGCCGGAGATCTCTTCAATCAGGCTCACGAAATCCGCCGTGGTGGCAGTGCTGTCCCGGTAACGGCGGTAGTACTCACGGATGCCGGCCCAGAAGTTCTCGGTCCCGATCTCCCAGCGCAGCATGTGCAGAATCCAGGCTCCCTTCTGGTACTGGAGCCCGCTCAGCACCTCCCTCATGTCCGAAAGATTATCGTGGACCACCGTTTCTTCCGGGTCTCTCGCCTCCTCTGCCCACACGGTCTCACGGCTCCGCTCCAGACCGGCCACAAAGGCCTCCCGGCCCTGATTGTGCTCCGTTGAGAGGAGGGTGAGGTAGGTGGCAAAGCCCTCGCTGAGCCAGACATCGTCCCAATCGCTCTCCGTAACCGAGTCGCCGAACCACTGGTGTGCAATCTCGTGGGTGACCAGGTCGGTCGCAGGCTCCATGGTCACCGATCTGGCTCCGTAGAAGATCACGCTGGCGTGCTCCATCCCACCCCCCATACCGGCGGCTTCCACGTTGGCCAGCTTCTCATACGGATACGGCCCGATGGATTCGCTGAAGTACGCCATGGCCTCCCGGACCGGTTGCTCGAAGGTGGCGATCCCTGCGTCCCGGTCCTGGTGGAAGACCCAGGTCTGCAAAGGGACACCGTTCACCGCGCCGAAATGGCGGGAGGCGAAACGGGCGACCCCAAGGGCGTTGAGCCAGGAAGGGATTGGGACGGACTCTTTCCAGTGGGTTCGGCGCTGCCCGTCTCCCAGGTCCATCTCCTCGAGAAGTTCGCCGTTGGCGACGACCTGGTAGTGCGCCGGCGCGGTCACAATGAACTCGCTCGTGGCCTTGTCGTGCGGGTGATCGATCATGGGCAGCCACTGGCGGGCCTTGTCGGGCCAGTTGACGCTAAAGAAGGTCCGCTCACCGTACCGGTTCGGGCCGATGACCAGCCCCCCCGCGGGAATGCCGGCATATCGGATCGTGAACGTCCGAACCTCCCCGGACTCCGGCGGGGCCGCCAGAGTGAGGCTTAACCGGTCCGCCAGGTGCTCCCACTCCACAGCTGCTCCATCTGACGTGACTGCGGAAACAGTCATTCCTTTCCCGCCGCCGGTTTGGGAAACGGAAGCGAGATCCAGGAAGAGGCCGATGACCCCTCCATGGAGGAACCGAATGGACACATCAGCTTCCGCCACGATGCGGTCCGTGTCATCCTGCAAGGTGATGCGGAAGGCATAGTGAACCGCGTCGATGCCGGTTTGCCGGGGATAAGTGTCCTCTGGTGGGGTCGACCCCATCGTAGCCCAAGCGAGAGGAGCCAACAGAAGCATAGAGAGGACGCTGGTTCTCTGGTACATGTCTTTCCCACCTTGGTCCAGGCCTGATGGATCGACCATCGCGCTGCGCTAAGGTAAGCCTTCGGGAGGTTCGGATCGACCGGCCAAGGGGGGACCGGGCCCACCCGCCGATTGCGCTGGATCGGCCGACGGCGGTAGCATCGACGAAAACGTCCCCCGGTTCACCCCCTGCGCCGGGGCCCCCAGCCCCCACCCAGCTTCCGGGACTCGATCCATGTTCGCACCGTTCCGCACCGCCCTCCTCGTGGCGGCCTTCCTGGCCGTCTCGTCCATATCCGCTTTATCCGCCCAGAGCGTGGACCCGAATCTCTTCGAGGGCCTGCGATGGCGCATGATCGGCCCCCACCGGGGCGGTCGAACCAAAACGGTCGTCGGCGTGCCCCAGGAGCCAGGGGTCTTCTACACCGGGTTCGTGAATGGCGGAGTCTGGAAGACCACCGACTATGGCCGTATCTGGGTGCCCATCTTCGACGATCAGCCCACAGGCTCCATTGGCGCCCTCGCCGTAGCGCCCTCCGATCCCGACATCATCTACGTCGGAAGCGGAGAGGGGATGCAGCGGCCGGACCTGACTACGGGGGACGGCATCTACAAGTCCACCCACGCCGGTGAGAGCTGGACACACTTTGGACTGAGGGACGGGCAGCAGATCCCCCAGATCATCGTGGACCCCAAGGACCCGAACCGTCTGTTCGTGGCGGTGCTGGGCCACCCCTACGGGCCCAACGAGGAAAGGGGCGTCTTCCGGTCATTGGACGGAGGACGGGCCTTCGAAAAGGTGCTCTACAAGGGCGAAGACACGGGTTCCGCGGAGGTGGCCTTCGATCCATCCGACCCCCAGATCGGCCGGGGGCTGCCCACCGGCGAGGAGGGATTGGGACGCATCGGCATCGGAATCGCACCGAGTGACCCGAACCGCATCTATGCCATCCTCGGATCACCCCAGGAGCGAGGTGGAGCCTACCGGAGCGACGACGCGGGGGAGAGTTGGAGGCGGGTGAACACCGATTCACGGGTCTGGGGACGGGACGGCGACTTCAACGAGAACAAGGTCGACCCAAAGAACCCCGACGTCGTCTATTCGGCAAACGTCGTCACATGGAAATCCACCGATGGCGGAATCACGTTCGAAAGGTGGAGAGGCGCCCCCGGCGGTGACGACTACCAGCGCATCTGGATCCATCCCGATAATCCCGCAGTCATCGCCATCGCCTCCGATCAGGGCACCATCATCACAGTGAATGGAGGGGAGACCTTCAGCTCGTGGTACAACCAACCCACAGCCCAGTTCTACCACTCGCGCCGGGGGACGCCTGGCGCGTCCGATGGAATCGCTGGACCGACACCCCTCTGCCTCAGGAAGAGCCTGCGGGGGAGAATCCACCCGACGGGGCGATCCTCTATTACTGGCTAGGGTCGACCCCCGGCACGCCCGTGATCCTGGAGATTCTGGATGGGGGTGGAAGCGTGATCCGGCGCTTCGCCAGCGATGACCCGCCCAGACCCCCGCTGGAGGGGCAGAACGTACCCGCGTACTGGATACGACCGGAACAAAGGCTCTCGGCTGAACCGGGCATGCACCGCTTCGCATGGGAGCTGACCTACCCACCCCCGGCAGGGGCGAGATTCGGGTACCCCATCTCGGCCATTTACATGGACACCCCCCCAGGTGCCCACGGGGCCGTGGGTACTGCCGGGCCGATACACGGTACGGATGACGGTGGAGGGACGCTCCCACAGCCAGACCCTCACGGTGAGGATGGATCCCAGGGTAACGACTCCCGCGGCCGACCTCCAGCAGCAGTTCGAGCTTTCCCTAGGGCTCTACGAGGGCATGGCCAGGCTCATGGCGGCTGCTGAGGATGACCCATCCGGGGGCACGGCCTATATGGGACTTCACGGCAGGCTCTCGTCGCTTTACAACGTGCTTCAGGGGAGTGACGGCATTCCTACGAGCCAGGCCGTGTCTGCGGTCCGGGAGGTGCTTGCGGAACTGGGGGCGATGCTGGGAGGGTGACATCCAGGTTGGACCCCGTCCATGGAGCCCAGGCCGCCAACCTGGGCTCCATGGAACGCACGCCCTGCAAGCCGGAGCCAGTCCCCACACTCCCGCTACTCCTTCCCGAACCTCAGCGCATGGCCTTGGCGTCGGGGTCGTCACGGATCGTGAGGGTGCTCTCGTAGGTCCGGCCGCCAACCGTGAGAAGGATGCGGTAGGTCCCGGGGCCGGCCTCGGCACCCCGTGCGCCACCGCCGGCCCTGCCGAACCCTCCGCCCCCCCCGCCCGCGGCCCGCTGCTGCTGTTGCTCCTGGGCGACGCGAATCTCCTCCGCCGAGGGATCGAA
>JBDRDQ010000247.1:0-2330 GCA_043820695.1 Gemmatimonadota bacterium
AAATGCAACCATCACGGAACCAACCGCGACGACAAGCGCCGCTGTCCATACGGTCCACGGTAAGCCGATCCAAATCGAGAAACTCTCCATGAAACTCCCTTCCCGAGAGACTTGTCTGAAAAGTGGACCCGTCGGTCATCCGAGGAGCTTCACCCCCTCATCCACGAGCGCAGACCCCCGCTCCCCCTGACCGGCTGCTGCTCTCAGTGCGTCCAAAGGGTAGAGGCCCTGGTCTTGGACCATGGCGGCTAGGGCCAGCAGGGTCCACCGGTCCTTCCGGCGGCCAAGGGCACCCAGGGCCGCGAAATCCAAAGGGACGGTTCGCGCCCCCCTTGAACCCAGCGACACCTCCGGCGCGGTCATCAGCTCTGAGGCAATGTAGAGCACGGCGCCAGAAGGGATGTCCCCGAAGCGGGCCCGGACCCTGGCCAACCCCTCGGGGAAGAGAATCACCAAGATGTCCGGCTCCCCGATCCCTGGATAAAGGATGGGGTCCGGGGAGAGGATTACCTCCGCCACGCTGAAGCCCGCTTTCACGGTAATGGGGATAATGTTTTTCTGATTGGCCCAAAGGCCCGACAGGACACCTCCCCGGGCCAAGACCCCTGCGGCGGAGAGAGTTTTCTTTCCGGCGGCCCCGGCCACCAGGATCCCCGACGACCTGTCCAAGGTTGCCGACCATCGGGTTTCAATTGGTCGAGAAGGCATGGCCGGATTTCCTACCAATCCACGGGTCTGGTCCCGGTAGGCACGGGAGTATTCGGACCGGGTCTCTTCCACCAGGACTCCCAGGCCCAGTCCCAACCCGTCCAAAATCTCGTGCATGGACTCCCGATTGAGACGGTTGGTTGCCGCGTAGTAGGCGGAGCAGAGTTCCCCCACGTCCACCAGGGCGAAGCCGTCATGGCTGATGGCCCGGGCCAGGAGTTCCGGAAGCTCCGGATCGAAGGTGGTGGTCCGGGCCACAAAAGTGGCCCCATTGGCCATGACAGTCCCGCAGATATCCATCGGGCGCTCCAAGACGCCCAGGGTGGAAGAGATCGTCACTCCGCCCGGAGGGGTGCTCACCGAATGCTGACCCCCGGTCATCCCGAAATTGAAGTTGTTGAGGACTACCACCGTGATGCCGATGTTCCGCCGAGCGGCGTTCAGGAGGTGATGGCCCCCGATCCCGCACCCCCCGTCCCCCATGAGGACCACGACGGTGACCTCGGGGTTCGCCAGTTTGATTCCCGTCGCATAGGTGACGGAGCGGCCGTGAAGGCCGTGGAGGGCGTTTGTTAAAAAGAACTGGTCCGCCAAGCCGCCGCACCCAATGTCCGAGACCAAGACCAGCTTCCTCGGATCAGGCTGGAGGGCCACCAGGGCATGGTTCAGCTGCTCCAGAACCGTGTGGTGCCCGCATCCGGGGCAGAACGGAAGAGGGAGGGTCTGTGGATTGAAGTAGCTCTCCCTCGCGGCTTTCACTCCGTCCTCCCTTCTACCGCCGCAAGGATCTCATCGGGACTGATGAGCTCTCCGTCCATCCGGCACACTCCGTTCACCTCCGGGCCCATCCGGCCCCGAAACGCCACTCCAGCTACTCTTTCCACCTCTCGGCGATACTGGCCAAAATTCAACTCGGCTACCACCACCTGGTGGACGCCCTCCATCGCCTCCTTCAGTGCCAGAACCGGCACCGGCCAAAGAGATAGGACTTCGAGGCTGGAGAGAGCCAAGTTCCGGGTTCGGCCCTTCAAAACCGCCTCCCGGACCGCCAGCGCCGTGACTCCGTAGCTGAGAATCAGGGTCCGAGCCCCCGGCTCCCGGTCCCACCGGACCAGGGAAATCTCGCTGGTGTGGGCATTCACCTTCTCCATGAGGTGTTGGTTCAGGGAGGAGATTTGCTTGGGCCACTTGGCCTGGTAACCAGCATCGTCATGAGAGGAGGTGGTGAACCGGACGAGGTGGGGGCCGCCGAAATGGGCCATCGCCGGGACCTGTTCCGGGCGCTCGATGCGGTACGGGACGAAGGGCTCATCCACCGGGGCAAGAGTCCTGGGTCTCACAGGAACCTGTTCCCAGGACTGAGAATCCACGGTGGCCTTCCCCGACACCGTATCCTTGTCGGTGGCCACAAAGACCGGAGATCGGAACCGTTCGGCCAGGTCGAAGGCTCGCAGCGTCAGAGTGTATGCATCGCGCAGGTCCACAGGGGCCAGGACAATTACAGGGAAGCCCCCTGAGGTGCACCAGCGGAGGAACTGGACATCGCCCTGGGCCACAGCCGTGGCCGATCCAGTGGCAGGTCCCATGCGCTGGGCATCCACAATGACCATGGGAACTTCCCC
>JBDRDQ010000248.1:0-4715 GCA_043820695.1 Gemmatimonadota bacterium
GGGACCTTCGCCCGCATTGTGCGTGCCCTGCGTCGTCGATACGACCATCACCCCCACCGGCAGCGTGTCTGTCACCGCCACCCCGGTTGCTTGATTGGGCCCCAGATTGTCCACCGGCCCCGTGTAGGTGACGTATTCGCCGACCGCCGGCGTGCCATCATCCGTGACGAACTTCGCCACCGACAAGTCCGCACCGGTCACGATGGTCAGGTGGGTATCCCGCAGATCGTCAGAGTCAGGATCGGGCGAAGCTGAGAACGCCCGGGCAACGTTCGTGAAAGTTCCCGTCGAGTCTGTTCGAACAGAGACAGTGACCAAAACTGAAGAGCCGGAGGCGATCAGCGGCAGATTCCAGGACACGATCCCACCAGACGCCTGAATTCCGTTGCCGGTGGCAGAGATGAACGTCATCCCGTTCGGTAGCGAGTCCAGAACGGTTGTGTTGGCTGCATCATCCGGACCACTGTTGGTCACCGTGATTTGGTACGTGATGGTGTCGCCGGCCTCCGCTGCGGTGGGCCCGGTCTTGCTCACGGAGAGGTCCGCCTGGACTTCCACAGCGGTGGTGACCGCTGCCCGGTTATTCACGGGAACCGGATCGAAGGTAGAGGAGCTGGCATTCGCCACGTTGGTCAGGACTCCGGACCTGTCCACCCTCACGGTGGCGGTGGCGGCAAACTCCATACCTGGGGTCAAGGTCCCGACGATCCAAGTCAGCGTGGATCCGCTCACGGACCCCCCACCGGCTGAGACCAGGGTCGCTCCGGTCGGAAGGGAATCGATCAGGACCACGTTCTCTGCCGCGTTCGGTCCTCCGTTCACGACCCTTATGACGTACTGGATGTTCTCCCCGATGGCAGCAGTCGCCGGCCCGGATTTTTCAACCAGTAGGTTAGCGGCGATGGGGACGACTTGGATGGAGTGAGTGGCCCTCTCATTCCCCGCCTGGGGGTCGGGGGAGGTCGAGGAAACCCTTGCCACATTGCTTACGGTTCCCTGGGCCGTCGCTACAGCCCAAACGGAGTCCACGGATGCAGTTCCGGAAGCGAGAGCGCCGAGGGACCAGGTGACGACCCGACCCGACGGGGCACCGTTGCGGGAGGCTCTCACGAAGCTGAACCCCGACGGGAGTGAGTCGACCAAAGAAACGGAATTCGCGACGTCCGGTCCTGCATTGTTTACGGTGACGACGAACACCACCGTATCGCCCACGGTGGCCCCGGCCGGACCGGTCTTCGCAACGCGCAGATCGGCCTTTGGCGCGGGAATTACCCGGAGAGTGACATCCACCTCTTCCTCGTTCAGTGCGGCGACCGACCGAACGAGAACGGACCCCTGATAGGTGCCGACGGCGAGGCCGGTGGGGTCCGTTTGGACCGTCAATACCGCCGGTGCGGTGGTCGAGGAGAGATTGGCGGACAGCCAACTCCCTGGGGTAACGAGGGCGGTGGTGAGGTTGGTGAGATTTCCTCCGCCCACGTTCGTCACCTGCACCGGTTTTGCCGGCGGTATCCCCGCCCCTGCCTCCACCTCGAACTCCAATGACACCGGATTCACGGCGATCACCGCCTGGTCCAGGGTGAGCTGGAACTGGACGGGGATGGTAATCGGGGAATTCCGAGCGCCCTGGGACGAAAGGGAGATCGTGGCGGTGTAGATGCCTTGGCCCAGCGACCCCGTAAGCACAGAGACGGTGAGGGCTGTCGGCGCAGTAGTCCCGCCAAGGGAGAGATTCAGCCAGCCAGCCGGCCCGCCCTGGGCATAGGTGACACTGGCTGAGAGCCCTCCGAGCGTTCCTCCGCCCCCGTTGGTGATCTGAATGACAGCGGGGTTCGGTGGGTTTGAGCCCACGGCCCCCAGGAAGGAGAGGGAGGCAGAGCCCGCCACGATGGTCGGGCCTGGCTGGATGGTGACGATAGCGGAACCGCTGACCCCCGCGAGCGTCGCGCGTACCACCGTTTGTCCGGCCAGGAGTGCCTGAACCAGTCCATCGTCACTGACGGAAAGCAGAGTGGGGTCATCGATGGACCAGGTCACCGCTCCGACCGGGATCTGGCTCCCGACCTGGTCCGTCGCTTGCGCACGTAATTGGACCGTGGCCCCCTCCAAAAGGGTCACGGAAGGAGGTTGAATTGTCACCTCTCCAACGGGTACGCCCGTGATGTCGGTCAACGTGCAGGCATAAGCCAGGGCCACCACGCCCAGGGCGCCCACGGCCAGAACGGCCCTTGTGCGGAAACCGACCTGAAGCCTCACGGTCCGGAATGGATCTATTTTCAACCAGCCACTTAAAGCTTTCTTCGTCATGGAAGCGTCCGGAGTCAGAATGTCACGCGTACAAGGTTCAGGTTGAGACGAGGGCCCCTGGCGGATAGACTCGGCACCAGCACACGGGCCGGCCCCACGTCCAAGGCAACGATCTCCCCTGAGTCACCGGGTTCCGGCCTTTTCGCCTTGAAATAGGCCTCGACAGCACCAATCACCGCCACCACTCCCGCCGCTGCCAGTCCGTGCATCTTGTATGGATTGGACGTTTCTTCAGAAATGAACCGGTCGGGGGGGCACTCCCCGCTGGAGGGGGGGCTCCCGACGCATTTCACCTGGACTTCTTCGATGAGGAACCCTGCGGCAATCGCACCTCCCGCCAAGGCCAGCACGCTGAACCCCCCCAGGGCACGGCCGCTATAGAACTGACCCATTCCCGGGATCACAAGCCCCAGCCCGAGGGCCGTTCCTGCGCTTACGGATGAGGATGGGCGAATCTGAAGTTGTCCAATTCTCTGGGAGACGAGAATGGCATCGTCGGCGTCGGGCCTCAGAGCCAGATATTGCTGAAGGTCCTCCACCGCAGGATCCGGGAGTCCCAGTCGAATCCTGATGATTCCGCGGTTATACACCGCATCGGCCCAGTCGGAAGCGGCAAGAAAGGCGGCTCCGAACGCCTCTTCCGCGCCCTGGAGGTTCCCGAGATCAGCCTGAAGGAGCCCGTTCAGGAATTGGCTCCGGGCCCCCTCCGACAATTCCGGCTCCCTGGCCCGGGCGAGGGCTTCCAACCTGGGCCGGGCATCACCGATGCCCTGCTCCCTCGAACCCAGAGCCAATGCCCTGCAGAACTGTTCAATGGCTGGCTCCGTTTCATCCAACGACTCGAGGCTCCGGCCGTATCGGTAGGCCAACTCAGCAGAAGTGGGATCCAGTTCGGTCGCCCGGGCCAGGAGGTCTCGGGCCCGCTCCTGGTTTCCCAGCATCAGAGCCTGATCGGCATCGGATCCCATGCGGCTGGCCTGATCCACCTCTTCCGGGCTCGGCCGGACGGTGAGGTCGATCTGGGGGCAAGCGATGGAGTCTGATCCCGGAAGACCTCGTTTCAATGGGAGCTGCTGGGCATCCAGCATCATCCCATTCCCAAGGACGGAGAAGAGAATGAACCCGGAGGCAATGCAGAATCGCCCCCAAATCGGTTGTGGTTTGGACATGGGTTGCTGCCAGCGTGAAAGGCTTCGCTTTCGACGGAGTTCCTCATCCGGGGCCGCGGCCATACACGGATGTTTCTTCAACCTCCGGGCCCGGCCTGCCAACGTCAAGTTATTTTCCCGAAATCGGGGCTGCTCAGGAAAGCTCGATGCGCACCGTCCTGCACCGTTGATGCTCCGGGCTTCGCCCCTGCTATACACCAGTAACCGTGAGGTTTCCCTCAACCGGGAGATCCTTCTGGCTCCATCCCATCTTTCGTATGTTCTTCATGCTCTTTCTTTCTTGGGAGAACGGCTCAGGTCGGGCTCCTTGAACGGGTAGGGATAGGTGAATCGATTGTCAGGAATCTTGAAAAAGCCAAAGGCCACGCCTTTCCTTTCTTATGGGTCTCTTGTCGGGATCGTCCTCTCCTCTGTCGGGCTACCTGGTCCGGCGGCGGCTCAGGCTCAAATCTACCCGCTCCCTCTCGACACTCTCCTGGTCCAGGTGGGCACCAGGGTCAGTTCCCAGCTTCCCGTCTTGACGCGGAGTGTCCAACTCATCGGCCGGGAGGAGATCGAATCCCTCCCTGTTCGGACCCTTTCCGGCCTTCTGGATTGGGCCACGAGTGTCGAGGTCCAATCCCGTTCTCCGGCCCAGAGCGACCTGGGGATCAGGGGCGCAGGGTTCGAGCAGGTCGTCGTGCTGGTCAACGGTGTGAGAATGAGCGATCCGCAGACCGGGCATTTCGATCTAAATCTCGCGGTTCCGCTGGATCAGGTCGAGCGCTTGGAGATTCTCAGGGGGCCGGCCTCAGCGCTCTATGGGGCCGACGCCGTCGGGGGGGTGGTGAACATCGTCACCAGGAGAGGGGGCGAGGGGTGGCAGGGTCGGGTCGAGGGTGGATCCTGGGGGACGGCTCGAATCTCCGGAGGGGGCGGGGTGGACAGGGAAGGGGGGCTCTCACTTCGACTCGGAGCCGAGCTCAACCGATCCGATGGTCACCGGGTCGGTACCGATTTCGAAACAGGGCGTCTTCACCTCTCCCTCTCCCGCCCCGCCGGCCGCGGGCGACTGTCGGGAGATTTTGGCCTGTCCCGCCGAGATTTTGGAGCTCAGGACTTTTACGCTCCCTACCCCTCTTTCGAGCGAACTCGAAGCTATACCTCTTCGCTTCGCTGGGTCTCGGAATCCGATGGAGGAATGAACGTGGAGTTCGGGAGCTCCTTCCGGAGGCACGAGGACGAGTTCACGCTCATTCG
>JBDRDQ010000249.1:0-5571 GCA_043820695.1 Gemmatimonadota bacterium
GCCTGGCAGCACTTCGGCGGTGGCTGGTCGGCTGGACTGGAAGTGAAGGGGTTCGGATTCCGGGTGGACGAACCGTTCCCATACCGATCCCTGGGTTTGGAGGGCGGTCCCAGTCTCCGGTTCAACAGTCGGCATGTCTCGGCGACGGTCCGGGGGATCGCCGGCGGCGGATGGTCCGAGACCGAGCTTCAGCGGACCGGCCGTCAGCCGGGCGAAGTGGTGGAGGATGAACTCTGGCGTTACGGGGGCACAGGGGAGCTTCTGGCGGGGACAGGCAGGGTCCTTGGCGGCTTCGCTCTGGGGATTCATGAGAGCTCGGGGGGCACGTATCGCTCCGCCGGCCTCCGGCTCCTCGCGGGGGGTGGCGGGCCTGCCATGGAACTCCGCGTAGACGCCTGGAAGACCCCCTCCGGAACCGAGACTACCGGGGGCGTGGCCCTGATCCTTCCCCTCGGAGGCTGGAGTGTCCGGGGATTCCTTGGCAGAACGGAGCCGGATCCACTGACCCTCGCAGAGCCCGGGGGAGGCGCGGGAGGGATCCTCCTAGGACGACGCATTGTGGGCCGTGATCCTCTACCTCCCCCACGGCCCCCCCTCCACCAGGTGCTGGAGTTCAAAGACGCGGCCGCGATTGTGGAGATCCATGTCGAGGCGTCTCGCGGGACCGCACAGGTAGAGGTGATCGGTGATTTCACCCTCTGGGAGGCCGTTTCCATGAAGGGCGACGGAACCCATTGGACCATTCAGTTGGAGATCCCGGAGGGCGTTCACCATTTCGGTTTTCTGGTGGATGGTGAGTGGTTTCTTCCCGAAAGCGCACCCGACGCCGTTGCAGACGAATGGGGTCGGAAGAACGCAACCATGGTGATAGAACGATGACACACCGGATGATGGCCCTGATGATCTTCCTGGCGGCGAGTGCCGGGCCTCTATGGGGCCAGGAGACCGCCAGGGATCGGGCACGTGAGGTCCTTCCCGCCCAGCTTTTCCAGAGCGTGGATGCTCTGGCCACCGAGGTCGGTCGGGAAGGGATCCCCTCGGAACCCCTCTATAACAAGGCCTTGGAGGGCATGGCCAAGCGGGTGCCTCCTGACCGGCTTCTCCCGGCCGTCACCCGGTACGCGGGCCAGCTCCGGCAAGCAAGGGGAGCCTTTGGAAACGCAGGAACCGGACCCCTCCTGGTCGCAGGAGCCGACGCCCTTCAGCGGGGCGTGGAGATGGAGACCCTGAGGAGACTCGGGCAGGGTGAAGGGAAGGGCCCTGCTCCGTCACCGGTTTCCGTCCTGGTCCTGGCGGATCTCGTGGAAGCCGGAGTCCCCGCCGAGAGAGCGCTGGAAGTACTCCATGAGGCCATGCGCATGAGAACCCAAGAGCAACAGATGCTGGGAATCTCGGCCCGGGTCCGGCAGCTCATGCGCCAAGGCCAATCCCCGCAGGACGCGGCGGATCAGGTCCGCCGTTCCATACAGAGAGGCCGGGGAGGAGGAGGCGTGGGCCCGCCCGTTCCTCCCGGCTCGGAGCCTAGTACCCAGGGACGCCGTCAGGCCGGAAATGGAAGAGGCGGCGGCTAGGGCTTCAACCATCCTACGAAAGAGGGTCAACCATGAAGAAGGTCGCATTAGGCTTGTTTTCGGTGCTGTTTCTATCTTTCATCATCGCGGCTCAGCCGGGGCCGGATCAGGCTCCCACAGAGGACATAGTGATTCAGGTATCTCCACAGACCATACTTCTCGGCCGGGACGCCAACTCAGGGAATGTGTGGATTACCATCCACGCGGAGATCCTATATTCTAAGGCATATGAGGCGGTATCCGTGGAAATTAAGAACTCCGTCGCCACCATCCTCGGCAACTTCGACGCCACCTCCACCTTTGCCGATAACCGAGGTGAGCTGGTTGCGAAGTTCATCTATGACGATATCGCGGGAATACTGGGACCCGGGCCTGCGATCCTCACCCTGGTGGTGAAGAATGGCGACATCATCTCCTCGGGTTCGGACGACGTTCGGGTGGTGCAACGCTAATCTTGAGGCGAGATCTGGTTTTCGGTTCAGCACGGGACCCCTGTATTGGGGCGAGGAAGAGGGAGGGGGGTCTGGCGGCCCCCCGCCCTCTTCCTGAGGAGCAGCCTGGCACTTATCCGCCAGACTCCTGCACCTCTCTTAAGGCCGCCAAAACATCTTCGTTGGAGGGCCGAACCCTGTAATCCACCTCCACGAACCTCCATCGGACCACACCCTCCATATCGATGATGAAGGTGGCTGGGTGGGTGAGCTGCCGGCCCCTCGGGTCGTCGGGGTTGAAGAGACCGTACCGATCGATGACTCGGTGATCCGGATCGGTCACGAAGGGGAAACGGAGGGCCAGGTCATCGTCGGCCGAGATCCGGTCCACCATCCGTTGCAGATCCTCCGGACTGTCCACGGAAAGGGCGATGATCTGGGTCGTCTGCTCTTGTTCTTCCGTCAACAACGCTTTCAGCTCCACGAGCTGTTGGGCGCAGTAGGGTCACCAATGACCCCGGTAGAACACCAGGACGACGTTCTTGGCCCCTCGAAGGGCCGAGAGGGTGAGCGTGTCCCCTGCGATGGTCCGGAGGGAGAAGTCGGGAGCCATCGTGCCCACCGCTACCCGCTCCAGATCGGTCGGGGGGAGATCGAATCCGTCCCGGGGGCCCAAAGTGAGAGGCTCCGCCTGTTGGGGAGTCGCTTCCATTTCATCACCACCCTCCCCGCCCGTCGCTCCGCACCCCAAGAGGGGAGCTGAGAGGAAGCCGAGTAGAAGCATGAGGCTTGACGGGGTCCGGGGCCATCGATTCGGTCTTTCTTGCCGCGGCATCATTCCACCGGGCTCCTTTCGTCTTGGGACTGGGATCTCGGGAGAAAAGGCCAGAGTGATTGAAAAGAACCCCAGGGATGGGCATCCGGTTCCTATGACCGTAAGATCAGTGCCAAGATACTGAACCTGTCAAAGGGAGCATTCCGTTGAAAATCACATTTCATGGAGCAGCCCGGGAAGTCACGGGATCCTGCCATCGAATTGAAACCGAGGCCGGAAGCCTTCTCTTGGATTGCGGCATGATCCAGGGTGGACCCGAACGTCACGAGAGAAACCGGGCGCGCTTTCCTTTCGTGCCCCAAGATCTCAAAGCGGTGGTCCTCAGCCACGCCCACATCGACCACTCCGGGCGCCTTCCCCTTCTGGTGAAATCGGGGTTCAGGGGGCCCATCTTCGCCACCGGCCCTACTGCCGAGCTGTGCCGGATCATGCTGGCGGACTCGGGGCGGATCCAGGAGGAAGACGCCAGGTGGAAGATCAAGCGGCTGAAGAAGAAGGGGAAAGACGCTTCGTGGGTAACGCCTCTCTATACGGAGGAAGACGCCCTTCGAGCCTTGGATCAGATCCAACCCGTTGATTTCCACCGGGAATTCGAGGTGGACGGGATGGGGACGGTCGTTTACCACCTGGCCGGCCATATCCTGGGGGCCGGGGTGGTAGAGTTGACTGTGGGTACCGGGGCCGGCACGCGGCGGATCCTTTTTTCCGGGGACCTGGGCGTGGAAGGGGCCCGCCTGCTCGGCCCCCCCGAATCCGTGCAGCGACCGGACTACCTGATCATGGAGTCCACCTACGGAGACCGGCAGCGGGAGGAAACCGAGGACCGGACGGAACAGCTTTTCAGGATTCTGGAGCGCACTCTCGACCGGGGTGGGAGGGTGGTTATCCCCTCGTTCGCGGTGGGTAGAGCCCAGGAGGTCATGGCTCGCATCAACGATCTCGTGGAAGCTGGCCGCTTGACCGGCGTTCCTGTGTTCGTGGACAGCCCGATGGCCACGGCTGCAACAAAGGTTTTTGCCCTCCATCCCGAAGTCTACTCGGACGAAGCGCGGCGCCTTCTCCGGGCCGGCGACGCGCCGTTGGAGTTCCCGGGTCTACGAATGGTCACCGGGGTTCAGGAATCCATGGAGATCAACGACCACAAGGGACCTGCCATCATCATCTCCCCGTCCGGGATGTGCACGGCCGGGCGGGTGAAACACCATTTGAAGCACAATATCTCCAATCCCAAATGCACCATCCTCTTCGTGGGTTACCAGGCCGCCAACACACTGGGGCGCATCATCAAAGAAGGAACCGACCCCGTGAGGATTTTCCAGGAGTGGTACGACGTAAAGGCGGACATCGAGACCATTGAAGGCTTCAGCGCCCACGCGGATCTGGATGAACTGCTGGCATGGTACGACTCCCTGGGAGGAGTCCAACGCCAGACCTTCCTGGTCCACGGCGAGGAAGAGGTGTCGGAGTCTTTCGCCCGGCAGTTACGCGGGCGGGGTTCGGAGCCGGTGGTGGTGCCGGAGCTTGAGCAGATGTTTCCGCTGGGGTAGGGTGGAGAAGAAAAAGAGGCGCTTTGGGGCTTTTCCGTTGTATCTTCCGGGAAAACCTCCACCCAAAGCCTCGATGAGGCCCGAATGACCCTTCGGCTGACGACGCTGGGACACCCAAGCGCGTTCCTGGGCCCCGAGGAAATTACCTCCCTTCCCGGGAAACCGGTCACCTTTGGCCTGTTGGTTTTTCTGGCTGTAGAGCGTGAGGCCACCCGGGATCGCCTTGTCAGCGTTTTCTGGCCGGAGAGCAGCCAGGAAAAAGCCCGCCACGCCCTCAGCCAGACCCTGTACGAGCTCCGGCAAACACTGGGGGAGGATTGGGTGGAATCCGCCGGAAACTCCGTGCGGGTTACGGACTCCCTCTGGGTCGACTGCCTGGAGTTCTCGGAGCTGGCGGAGGCGGGTCGCCACGCCGAGGCGGTGGAGCTGTACGGCGGGCCTTTCCTCGAGGGGGTATATCTCGCCCAGACGCATCCGTTCGACGAGTGGGTAGAACGGAATCGGGCGCGCCTCAGCCGGAGGTTCCGGGCCGCCGTGGATGCCTTCATCACTGAGTGTCGAGCCCTGGGCGACATGGACACGGCGCGGAAGAACGCCTGGAAATGGGTGGAGCTGGATCCGTTGGATGACGGAGGTCAGCAGCACCTCATCCAGCTCCTGGCGGAATCCGGAAGCCGAAACGAGGCCCTGGCCCAGTATGACCGGTACAAGGCGCTTGTGGAGGGGGAGCTGGGGCTGGAGCCGTTGGACGAGACCGTTGAGCTGGTGGAGGGGATTCGGGCAGGGACGGTTCGGCCGGTAGTTTTTGGTGGGGGCGGCGAGTCGTCTGAGGAGGAGACCCGTTCGGACCCCGGAGCCGCTGCACTATCAGGAATCTGGCCTCCGCCTGTTCCCACCGGCACTGAGGCGGGTTCGGCCCTCAACCGGGTGAAGGATCGGGCTGAACTCCAGAAACTGATGGAATCCGAACTCTCCCCCTCCCTCGAGGTGCTCCGTCCAATCGGCCAGGGGAGCATGGCAGAGGTGTTCCTTGCCAGAGAGCCGCACCTTAAACGCCTGGTCGCGGTCAAGGTTCTCTCGCCACCGTGGAAGACGACACATTTTACACTTTTGGAATTTGGGCGAAAAATAATAATCAGGATGTCGAGGCGGTTTTAAGTGGAGCTGTTAGCGAGACAGTTGATCTA
>JBDRDQ010000250.1:0-3605 GCA_043820695.1 Gemmatimonadota bacterium
CTGAACCTGGTCCAGCGGCTATGGGCCCTCCATCGGTGCCGGGCCTTCCCCTCCTCCAACATGGATGCCCTGACGGAGCTGTCCCGGCATCTAGTCGAGGTGAGACTGGAACCGGAGCGAGAGTTCTGGAAGATCGGTGAGGAGGCCGAAGAGTTTCTTCTCATCGTCTCGGGAAGGGTCATCCGGGAAGGTCCCAGTGGGGCGTGGCGCCATGAGCTGTACCCCGGGGAGGTCGTGGGCCGATTCGAAGCCTTGTCCGGACTTCCGCGCAGGGGCAACCTGTGGGCGCCGGTGCCCACCGTGGCCCTGGCGGTTCGCCTTGAGCCCCTCATGGACATTCTGGAGGATCACTTCACCATGGCGGTGGACTTTACGGCCGAGGTGGCGCAGGAGTTGATCCAGTTGTCGGAGGTGGCCCAGCCCCTGCGGCCCCGGGACGAGATTCTTTAGGACGTTCCTACGCGTCTCCTCCGAAGGTTCACGGCACATCCAAAATGCCCTGGATCTTGGGCTTTCCGTACACTGCGCCTCCGGTTTTCACGAGGAGGTTCTCCAAAATGCGAACCTCACCCTCACCGTGGGTGTGTCCGCAAAGCACGGTCAGGTGGCATCCGGGGTGCCCGACCATGATCCGCACCAACACCTCCCCAACAGCCTTGCAGCTGAAGTGGGGCAGCCAGTCGTCGTCGGAAACCCGGCCCTCGTGCCACGTCGCCTCCCGGAAGGGTGGGACGTGGGTGAGGAGAATCAAGCGACGAAACCGTTTCACGGCTGAAGGGAGGATCCTCTCGAAGAAACCTGCCGCCTCGTCCCCCATGGAGTTGAGCTTCTCAAAACGTTTGCCCTGATTCAGCGAGATGAAATCCCGGATCAGAAGGTAATCGTTCAGAAGCACCATGGACCCGATACCACTTCCAAAACGCCCGTCAGCCCAGGAGCCGTGGCCCAGGAGCCCCGTCTGGTCGGTCAGTTCGACGAGGCCGACCTCGGGAAGCCACCGGAGCCAGGGAGAGCCCTTCGACATCTCAGCCGCGATTCGGCGCCCATCTGCGAGCCGTCCTCCGTAGAAATCGTGATTCCCAAGGACGAAAAAGATTGGGCGCTGAAATCTCTCCTCCATCCCCTTGAGTAGAGATGGGAAGGTGTCGGCATTGCCAATATCGCCGCCAACCAAGACGACATCGGGGTCCTCGGCGAGGAGCTCGGCATGGAGCTCCTCGATCTTGCCGGGAGGTATGCCATTGAGATGGAGGTCCGTAAGCCAGGCTAGGCGCATCGCAGCCTCATCAGATTACATCGAAACCCGTGTCTTCATCATCACCCTCGGCGGCATCCGCTTCCAGCCGGGTCAACAAGTCGTCGACTACGGACTGAAGCCGGGGCGGAAGCCCCGCATCCTCGACCTCCTTCGCCACCGCGAGGGGGTCCGACTGGCCCGGATCCTTCCCGGTTCGAATCGTGGCATCGATCCGGGAGTGGTTTAGGTCGATCACTGCCATGTACCCCTGGACCATCTGGGTCAGCTGGATGGGACTCAGCTCCCCGTCCATGATCCACACGTCCCCGTACGCTACGATCTCCCCGTCATTCGGATCCCATCCGAATTTCACGAAACGGAGCTGGTAGTTGAGTTCACCGAGCAATTTCAGGGTGGCCTCGACGTACCGATGATCCTCGGCACAGGCGTGATAGGCCATGGTGCGGAACTGGAGGAATTCCCCCTCCATCTCCAACAGGATGAGGAATTGGTAGGTCCCGTTCAGACCTGAGACGCTTAGCATGAGGGCGTCTCTCTCGGGATCGAGGAAGAACTGCAACCCTTCTTCCGCGATGAGGTTCTTGAGCCTCTCCATCGTCAACGCCATGGTGCGATCCTCATAGTTCAGGCCAAGCTGATCACGAGGGTCCCGTTTTCCCGTCGCCGCACGGCCAGCCCCGCGAGGTCCTCGAGTTTCCCTGCCTCCGGGGCCTCCAAGACTTCGAGGAGGACCCTTTTCACACCCCTGAGCTCCCCCTGGGCGTCGGCAACACTCAAATGCTCGGTCACCCGATTTCGAAGGATGGCCATCAGGTGCCGGACCCCGAACCGGGGTTGCCAATGAGACACGAGGTGAGCCACGACACCATCTCCCCAATTCAACTGAATGCCCCTCTCTTCCGCCGCCTCCGCCAGGCCTCTCAGTTGGGCCTCGAGCACTACCCGGACCGAATCGGCCTGGAGGCCGTCGAAGACGAAGTAGTGGCTGATCCGCCCTAGAAACTCCTCGCCGAGGCCCATGGCGCGGATCTCGTTCTTGAGGGCGTCAAGGTCGGTCGAGGGCTCGGGGGAGGTGGGCTCCTTGCCAAAGCCGACGGCCAGCGGCCGCTGGTAGACCGTCCCGGCGTTGGTCGTGAAGACGATGAACGAACGCCGGAAGTCCAGGAGATTGCCGTCGCGATCTTCGCAACGGCCGTCGTCCATGATCTGGAGCAGGAGCTTTCCGACCCCCGGACCGGCCTTCTCAATTTCGTCGAAGAGGACGATGCTTTCGGGGTTGTCACGGATGCGGGAAAGGACTCCCCCCTTGCCACGAACATATCCGAGGTAGCCGGGTGGCGGGCCCAACAGCACGTGGAGGGCGGGTCCGGCATCCCCGCCTGAACCCTGGAGGGCGTTGCAGTCCACCCGGACCATTGACTCCCGTCCGCCACCGAGAACCCGACTCAGGAGCACGGCCGTCTCGGTTTTGCCCACACCGGTGGGTCCGCAGAAGACGAAGACTCCCCGGGGCGCTTCCCTCTTTGCCGTCCACCCTCCCAGGCCTGACAGGAAGGCCCGGGCGATTGATCGGAGAGTCTCGTCCTGGCCGACGATTTTCGCTCCCAGGCGTTCGAAAAGGTCTTGTTCCGTCAGGGTGTCTTCCCTGACGATGCCGTGGCCGACAGTGGCCTCGAGAGCTTGCCAGATGATCTCCTCGGTGAGCTGTGTCCCGGGAGGTTTCCGGGTGACGCAATGGGCGCACGCCTCGTCCAGAAGCTGGATGGACTTCCGGGGCTGGGCCCGGTCCAGGACGTATTCCTCGGTAAGCTCGACGATGCGATCGAGCAGGACCGCCGGGACCTCCACGCCATAGAACTCCTCGACGTCGTCGCGGCGGCCCCGCATGATCTCCTTCGTCTTTTCAGGGGACGGAGGATCGAGAGTCACAATGCTGAAGCGTTGAGCCAGTGCCTGATCAGGCTCGATATGGTGGCGGTACTCGGCGGTAGTGGTACAGCCAATGAGGGATAAGTCCCCCTGGGCTATGGCCTGCTTGAAGGCTTCGTTGGCGTCGGTGAACGGACCCCTCTCATGGATTCCGCTCTGGAACATGGAGTGAACCTCATCCACGAAGAGGATTACTTTCGGGTTGGCGCTGAGGAGCCGAAGGAGAGACCCCACCCTTTCCTCGTATTGCCCGACCAGGGAGGTGCCGGACCGAAGGAAGGTGGGGGAAAGCTCAAAGATGTCGCAGTCCTTGAGGCGTTCCGGAATGGAGGGGTCCTCGGCGACTAGCCGGCGCGCAAGCTCATATACCAGGGCCGACTTTCCCGTCCCGGGCTGCCCTATGACGATGGCACTCCTC
>JBDRDQ010000251.1:0-3123 GCA_043820695.1 Gemmatimonadota bacterium
CTCACCGCATCGATCATCTGGTTGAGGTTGGGTACGTCCTCGGGCCTGACCATGAAGACGCTGTCACCTCCCGATCCTTGGAGCGGCTTGAGGACGATGGTGCCGCCATGGTCCTTGGCGAATGCCTTGATCTCGTTCCGATCCCGAGTGACCAGCGTCTTGGGTCGGACCTCCTCAGGGAAACCCTGGAAGTACATCTTGTTGGTGGCCTTGGCGAGGCCGTTCGGGTCATTGACCACGATCACGCCATGCCTCATGGCGACTCGCCCGAACACAATGCCGGCAGTCGCCGCCCACGGCCGGGATATGGCGTCCTGCGACGGATCGTTCCGCAGGATGAGCACGTCGAGGTCATCAACGGTGATCCTCTCGGAGAGGGCCGATTTGCCCTGAAGGTCCTTGAGGTAGCTTTCCGAGGTCTTGTAGTGCTTCTTGTGTGCCGATCGCGCACGGGCACGAATGGCCTCATCGGGGTCGTAAGCCAGATCCCCGACCCCCATGATCCACACTTCGTGCCCCATGTTGATACCTGCGACTGCGAGCCGACTGGTGGTGTAGCCGGCTTCTTCGGTTTCGATGTTGTTTACTACGATGCCAAGTCTCATTGGTGACCCTTCTGTGTCAGGTCCAGGATGGTCACGCCCCTCCGCAGACCATCCAACCTCTCAGCGGTGTCTGGGCGTTGCAGATATCGGGGTACTAGGGGCGACTGGCGAAGGACTCCCCGCCACCGCAGTTCGTCGATCACTGGAACATGCACGAGGGCGATCTTTCCAACGTAAAGTGGCTCCAGTTTCCCGCCGGCTTTCAGATAGGACAGCACCTCTCGGAGGCCCCGCAGGTAGATGGCATCCTTGGTGAGGCCGCCCCCCCGGAAGATACGCATGGCGACCGTGAACGCAGTTTGTTGCTCGAACCCGTACCCCTTGTTCAGCTGTCGAAATGTATCGACGAAGGTCGCTCCTTCGATCATGAGTTGGGCCGCCATTACTCGGGCGGCCAAAAGCCGGAGCCTGGGACGGCTGAGTCCACCCACCAGGTACTCGGCAAGAACCGCGAGACCCTCCTGCAGGGCCTCGTACCCCGCAAGCCCGCTGTAAAGCTGGCGAAAGGGCTGGGCTCGCCCGTTGTAGTAGGTCACGAGATGGGTTCCCACCTCATGCTGCAACAGAGCGTCGGCCCGGGCGTTGGGAATCTGCGATCCCGAGCCGATCAGGAGCTTCCCACGCGAAACCATCAGGCCCGACGCGATGTCAGACCGCACCTCCACTTCGGCTTTTACCTCCGGCCATTGCTGCTGGTAGAAACCCAGCTCCTCTCGTGCCAATTCTGCAAAAGCGGCGGCGTCCAGGCGGGTGGCGTTGCGGGAGCTTTCCCTGGTGCGTGGCGGAAAACGATCCAGGATCTCGTGGGCTAGATCCAGGAGGGCGCCATCCGGCTTGCCGAACAGCTGGATGCTCCCATGCACGAAACGCTCGGTATTGAGGTCAAGCATCAGCGTGATCTGGCGGTCCAGTTCGTCCAGCTTCTCGCTGAAGATCGACTCCAGGGCGGGGTCCTCGACTCGTTCCAGGGGAACAGCGTACAGCTTCCGCTTGAGGATCATGGGGTCGACCGGCAACGGCCGATAGCGGAATACGGGTGCTCGCTGATACCTGCCTCGCTGAAACCCGCGCCAGGCTTCAGCTGCATTGACGGGCGTCAATTGAAGCAGCAGATCGAAGGAGTCCGCCACGGTTGCGAGACCTCGGTCCACTCCCCAAACCGCCTTTACCACCGCTTGTCGGCCAAGCATGTGGAAATGTTTGGTGGCCTGCCCTGCCCGCTTGCGTGCAAATGCAAAAAAGGCCCGACGTAACGCTCGGCTGAGTTCGCGATGCAGGTCCCGCAAAAGAAGCGGGTACACGTCCCCGGTGGTCGCGTCACGATATACGGGGTCTACTTCCAGCCCGAGCACACTGCAGTTCATGGCGTTGCCGCAGCCACGGGGGAGCAAGTCGGCGGACCGGCCAGCCCCCCTTTTCTCCACCTTCACTCGAGCCCGGGCACCCCGTAGCGATATTCGCGACAGCGCGGTCTCCAGCCTGCCCACAACCTCGCCCAACCCACTTTGGTTGGGGGGGACCAGAATCCGAAACCCTGGCCGTGGGGCCCGATCCACAACCTCACCACTTCGGTCCGGATCTCCCGCCCAAACCTCCAAAACCAGGCAGGCTCCGGTCTCCTTCACCAACGCCTCGACCACGCCATGCAGCAGTTGTCTCAGTTCTTCGCGATGCCTGGGAGCCCCGGATGCGACCAGGTATGAAGCCTCCGTCGTCACCAGTTGGTCAGTACCTTTATCCGGCCGGCGGGCAGGCTTTCTATAGACACAAAGGAAGGGCAGCGGCCGATCCACATGCAGCCTGCCGCCTGCGGGAAGCGTTCGCCGTACGCGCTTCCCGTCGGAGATACGCCCCTGAATGATCTCCACAAACCGGTGGGTGATCCTTGGTCCCTTCCGCTTCGACTTAGCGACCATCGCTCCCCAGCTGCTCCAGCACCCCGGGCACCGTCGAGGCCAAGGCCTTTCGGATCTCCTCGATGACAGGCCGGTCCGGCGCTCCGGTCCACTCGTCCATGAAGAATTTTTTGAACTCGATCGCCAGAACGCAGCCCGACCCGGGGAAAATCTGATGAACCCAGCGCGAGAAGTTCCCACCTCGGAACTTCACATTCTCTCGGACATCCAACGGTCCCCCTGGGATCCCATACGATCGCAGGTCGCCCATAAAGCGCTCTATCAGTGGGCCCCAACGGGTTCGGTCGACAGTGCCAGTACCGATATTAACCTGCGGATTCTCCGCTTCGTCAGCAGCAGGTGCCTCCGGTCCCTCTCGTCGGTGGCAATAGCTATGAAAATCGAACACGACAAAGTGGCCGTACTGTTCCTGAACCGCGGAAAGAAGCTCCCCCATGGCCTGGTAGAAGGCGTCGTACTCCGCCAGGGACCGTTGGACGATATCCTTGTCGAGTGCGCCTTTCCAGACGGTGAGGCCCCAAGCGTCATCCGGCCCGGTGTACACCGCCCGGTCTCGGGGACGGTTCAGGTCCACCTCGAAGCGTGAACGAAGAGCTATTACC
>JBDRDQ010000252.1:0-8891 GCA_043820695.1 Gemmatimonadota bacterium
AGACTGGAGATGACGAGAGCCGTAACGGGCGTTCCCCGCCGGGCCAACATCAGGGCGATGGTAATGGCCCCGGCAGTGGTGAAGAGCCATCCCAGGATGCTTATGCCGCCAAAGGGCGCCAGCGACGCGGGGAGGAGGAAAACGCCGGATCCGACCATGTTCCCGACCACCAGGGCGATGGCAATCCAGAGTCCGATCTTCCGACGAGGATTCCCGGTGCCGGGTTTGTTTTTGGCCAAGGCCTTCTCCCTCCTTTCCCGGCCGTACACTCCGTCCCACCCGAGATGAAGTCAAGCGCCGAATCCGGTTCCTCCGCTCCGGGCCGTCCGGACTGAGATGGCCGAGGGATTCTCATAGAACCCCCCTACTCCTGAGGAACTCCGCGTTCAGGATCGCTCCCCCCGCGGTGCCGCGGATCGTGTTGTGGACCAGTGCCACGAACCGGAGGACCAGGACCGGGCAGCGCCTTAGCCGCCGCACTCCCACCTCTCCCCTACGGTCCAAACGCAGAAAACCCCGCGGAAGGATCTCCGTGCGGGGTTTGGGCATCTGGGGCTCCCCCTCAAAGGGGAAAGGACCCATCCAAAGCTTGTTCCCGGCACTTTAGTCCTTTGATTCGACCCTGCCGATGAGAGATCGACATAGTCTGGCGGTGGCAAGCGGCCACAAATTCTTCCGCCATTCTTTTCGGAAGCGTCTTTCAGATTGCTTCCGATCAAAAATGGATGGTGATTTGTTGCGCCGGAGTCAATCCCCTTGTTGGCGCGGGTTCGGCCATCCCCTGGCGAAAGGTGAAACAAAGGCTAGACTGCCTCCGAAAGGTCTCATGGCGAAGCTGATCCGGTGCCACCGGATGATGACGAAACCTCGAACTGGGTACGTTACCCGATGAGAACATCCCCTGTCCTGACCCTATTCGCGGGCCTCTTCTTTTTCCTCTCCCCAAGCGCACTGAGTTCTCAACAGCTCCCGACCTCTGGAGGGACATCGGATCCCCGGGAGACCTTGGTTCCCCTCAGGACAGAAATCCCCCCCGTCATTGACGGTAGGCTGGATGAGGCTCTGTGGCGGGAAGCTCCCTTCGTCACCGACTTCCGGACGTGGACGCCGGATTTTGGGCAGACGATGGTGGGGGAAACTCGTGCCTACATGGCTTACGACGGCACCAACCTGTACTTCGCCTTCCGTGCTCTAGATCCCGATCCGGGGAACATCAAGGCGTCCATAACCGAGCGGGACAATATTCGCAGGGATGACTGGGTGGCCATCAACCTGGACACCTTCAACGACCAACAAGCCCTCTACGCCTTCTATGTGAACCCTTTGGGCATCCAGGGCGACACCCGTCAAGCCGGTGGGCGGGAGGATCCCAACGTGGATCTGGTCTGGTATAGCGGAGGCCGGATCGACGAGACCGGCTACACAGTGGAGATTCAGATTCCCCTGAAGAGCATACGCTTCGCCCACGGTGACACAGTGACCATGGGGGTGATCTTCGAGCGCCAGATCAGCCGCGAGCGGGAGGCAGGCACCTACCCTCCCCTGGACCCGGCCCAGGGAGAATCCTGGCTCACCCAGATGACGCCCATGGTTTACCAGGGCCTGGAGAGTGAACGGGTGGTGGAGATCCTTCCCGCTTACACATATTTGAAAAGGCAGGCGGTGGGGGTGGATGGAGGCAAACTCGAAACGGAGGAAGAGCAGGGTGAGCTCAGCCTTACGGGAAAATACGGCATCACCTCGGACCTCATCTTCGACGGGACCTATAATCCCGACTTCAGCCAGGTGGAGGCCGATGCCAGTCAGGTGGACGTGAACCTCCGCTACCAGCTCTTTTTCCCTGAAAAGAGGGCGTTTTTCAGGGAGGGGGGCGAGCACTTCGCGGTGGCTGCCACCGCCGCTTCCGAGCTGGACCCGGTAAACTCCATCGTCTACACACGCACCATCGTGGATCCCATCGCCGGGGCGAAGTTGACGGGCAAGGTGGGGGCCAAGGACTTCGTGGCCTCAATCTATTCCGTGGACGAACTCGAGACGGAACCAGGCTCAGGGGATCCGGAATATGCTCATATTCCCATCCTCCGCTATAAACGTTCGCTCAATGAAGACAGCTATTTGGGAGGGATATATGCCGGGCGGGAGGTGGGAAGCCATTACAACAGAGTCGGCGGGGTAGACGGCCAACTGAGACTCACGGGCGCCAGCACCTTGGCCTACCATGGCATCCTATCCCAAACCAAAGAGGACTCGGCGTCAGCCGGTGAGAGTGGGCGCGCTCTGGGCCTCCATTTCCTCCACAGCACTCGCGACCTGGATATCAGCCTCGTAGCCAAGGACGTTTCCGAGAATTTCAAAACCGAAACGGGTTTCGTCTGGAGAACAGGGATCCTCCAGGCCAGCGGGCAACTCCGGCCGAAGTTCTACCCGGATTCGGAGATCGTTCGCCGGGTGGACCTCGAGCTCTTCAGCGGTCAGACCAAGGACAGGTTCAGCGATCAATGGGAGACCTTCAATCAAGCCCTGGTTCATGCGTACGTCCTGAGTAATCTCAGCCTCCGCGCTGCCTACTCCTATGGGACGGAGATCTTCCAGGACCACAAGTTCGATATCGGAGGGTTGACTCTGGCCGGCAGCGGGCAGCTCACGACGAACTTCTTCGCATCGGTTTCCTTCCGGAAGTCCAAGGCCATCCGGTACTCGTTGGAGCCTTACCAGGGCGAGAGCGGCCGGGCGACGGCGAGCGTGACCTACCAACCCTCCGAAAAAGTGCGGTCCGATTTCAACTATACTCACGTAGATTTCCACCGCGAGTCCGATGGGGAAGAAATATACGACTACCCTATATATTGGGGTCGGCTGACATATCAGCTGAACCGATATTTGTTTTTCCGTGGCATTCTGGAGTATAACGAATATAGGAAGGAGATGCTCACCGACATCCTGGCGTCGTTCACGTATATTCCAGGGACGGTGGTGCATATCGGATATGGATCGCTTCGCGACAAGGTCCGGTTCGAGCAGGGATCCCCCATGGACAGTGACGACTTCCAGGAGGTGAAGCGGAGCTTCTTCTTCAAGATGTCCTACCTCTGGAGGAGGTAGTCGGAAAGGCTGCCGGGCCTGAGGTAGGCTACCGGCCGAGGAACCGCATCATGTTGGGGAGCATGACCTGACGGAAGAAGAGGCCGACAGGGCTCGGGGAGAGTTCCAGAATGCTGCACCTCATCCTTGGCTTCCCTCGCTTCCTCCAGTGCTGACAGGCTTGGCCTCACCGGACACCAGGGGCTCCGTGATGTCCACCACGGCACGGATCACATCGGACATGTAGTCGATATTCAGGAACTCATAGTGGTCGTTGGGCCGATGATAGTACGGGTCGTCCGTGCTGTACGGACTGGCGAGGGTCGTGGTAATGAACCCCTCGGCGTGGAAGGCCACGTTATCCGAGCCGTTGAAGTAGCGAACCTGGTGCTCCTCCGGGCCGACGAGTGAGATGGGGGAGTCTTCGTCCAAGGCCTCGAGGAAGATCTCATCCAAGGTCGACTTCTCGGGCCCGAGGTACATGAGCGTCCATGACCCGTCCGCTGCCGGCTTTCCGATCATCTCGAAGTTGATCATACAGACCAACTGGCTTTTCTCTATGGGCAGGTTGGCGGCAAGGTGACGTGACCCGATCAGTCCTTTCTCCTCCCCGGTGAACGTGGCGAATATCAGCGAACGCTTATTATTGTGAGCTTCGGCGAAATATTGGGCGAGGGCAATGACCGCCGCAGTGCCGGTGCCGTTGTCGTCAGCCCCGTTATAAATATTATCTTCTTCCTCTCCCCTCACTCCAATATGGTCATGGTGGGCACCGAAGAGGATATATTCCTCTTTGAGAACCGGGTCCGTCCCTTCTACAAACCCGATGACATTTTGCAGCTCGTATGTCGTGGGGACCGCGTCGGGATCCCTCCGGGGGCGGTATTCGAACGAAAACCCATCCTTGAACCCCGGGAACTCCGGGAATTCGGAGAGGCCGGCGGCCCGGAACTGCGCGGCGATGTAGTCCTCGGCCACCGAGATATCCTCTGCGAATGCGTCGCGGCCGTTGAGGGCGTCGGAGGACAGGTACTTGATGTGCGCATCTACGTTCTCATTGGTGATCAGGGCCGGCGGACCACCGATGGCTGGGCCTGAGCAGGCCATCATCAAAACCGAACAGAGAGCGGCTGCGGCCCATTTCACCCGCCGACCGGAGAGCGTTCCGGGGACTTGCATGATTCCTCCAGACTAAGGGGACTTCAGGGGACTGGGGCGTAACCTACTCCTGCCTCCACCGGTGAACCAGCGCCGGGGTGGGTGGGCACTCCGGAAACCCGCCGCGAAAAGGGTCCGTAGGGAAAGGAGTCCTATTTCCCCTTCATCACGGATGTGCAATGGGTCGCCTAGGAGAGGTCCTGAGGATTCGGGGATTCCGGCTGCGCCTGGCTTTCTGGGGCAGCGTTGGCGGTGCTGCCCTCGTTCTCGTCTATCTTGCCCGCCATCGGCCGAGCTGGCCTTGGTTTTCCCTCTGGCTTTTTGCCCTCATCGGTGGCCTGGCGGTTCTTTCTCTTCCCCAGGTTCGAAAAAGCCTCAATCTCTCCTGGTTCGGCGTCACCCTACTCATGCTCATTGGAGTGGCCTGCTTCGACCTTTACCTCTTTCATGTGGAAACCCATCGGCAAAGGAGTGAGCGTCTCGAGGTCCATGGGGTCTTCTTCGACCCGTCCCACCAGCCCATCCGGGTGGGGGTGGGTTATCCCGGGTTGGACGTTCGGTTGGAGGGGTCCCTCTATCAATTCGACCGATGGTTCCTCGAGCTGAGGAGTGTCGGGGCCCAGCAATTCGTCATTGATCACCTTGACCAGGTGTACATGCTGCGATTGCCGGGGGAAGTGTGGTGGAAGCCGTGGGGAAAGGTCACGAGGCCGGCTCTAGGTGCCAGGCTTGGTGGAGGGAGCTGGACCGTACCCGAGGATCCCGAGGCCGAGGGTGGATTCCAGATTCAACTGGTCAAAGAGGGAAAACGGGGGACCTTGGTCTGGGATGGAACTCGAGCGCCGCTCTCCATGGAGAACCCTCTCCTCGACAGGCGGCTTTCCCGGAGTCTGTCCCAGGGGATCCCCCTTTCGGAGTTGGAGTGGGACTCCCTCCCCGACCGAAAGCTGGCGCGGGACCTCATCCTCACCAGAACCCGCCCCGGCCGGTATTTCGGTCGGATCCGCGTAGCTCTCCCGGAGTACCGTCTGGTCTCGCGGCAAGCTGGAGAGTCTCTCGGCCCGAAGGATCCACCCCTGGTGTCTGAGGGTGACACCGTATGGGTCAGCTCCCGTGGGAAGACATGGGCTTTTTCCCTGGATCGAGTGCCGGGCGTCTCGAGGGTGGCCGCTCCTGTTGCGGTCCGGTTCGTCCGACGCCCCAGGACGAGCGGCTGGGCGCTTCCTTCCTCGGAGGCATGTGGCGGGGACACCCACCGCTGTGCGGTCCTCTCCACTCAACCTCTTCCGCCTCCCCAGGCCCATTTCGATCTCGGCGGCTTCGGGCTGGACACGGCCCGATATTCCCTCCTTGCACGACTGGAAACCGATCGGGAGGGGGTGCGGCTGGTCGGTGCTGATTTCGAGGCCCGCCTGGCCTACGGCGAGGTCTATCCCCTCCCGGCCTTGCCAGCGTCGGATGATTTCTCTCCGACCGGGATCCTGGTGAGGGTGAGCAGAGCCGCTCAGGGCCAGCAGAGCGCAGTCATGGTTACCATCCTCGGCCTCTTTCTTCTGATTCTTGGAGCCCTGGCTACGATTTCCGGGTCCCCTGACCTCTGGGAGAGAAGAAAGTCCACGGGCCCGAGCATGTCGGCTGCCTGGGCCTTCGTGAACGTGTTCCTGATCTTCCTGGGCGTTCGATTGGCTCTGGGCCTCAGGGTGGCCTATTCCCCGCCCTTTTACGGCCGGGCTGCAGCTACCGCCGTCGGCTTGTGGATCACCTTTGCTGTGATGCTGGTGGCGTTGGGCCGGTGGTCGAGTTGGGCTCCCATCTTCTGGCGTTTGGTCCGTCGGCTGGAAAGGCCCATGTCCAGGATGTTTCTTCCGGGCGCGAACGGGTCCGGACCGCGCAGGCCGAAGGTGGAGGTCCACGATATCGGATCCGAGCCGATGAATGCCGAGGAGAAAAGGGCCAGGAGAAGGGGACGGTTTCGGACAACTCTGGGCCTCCTCCTCATGGTCTTCAGCATCGGTCTCCTCCTCTGGCAACGACCGGAGGCCGCGGCGAGTCTTCTCGTGGCCGCAACCGGCATCGGGGCCTGGCTGGGGATGGGCCTGACCCGGCGCCAATCTCTCATTTCCACCCTGAACCGGCATCCGCTCAACGTCATCACGGCTGAGGGGGGTCCGGAGAACCCGGCCCTCTCCCTGGGCTTGGCCGCAGGGGGCTCCGTCGTTCTGGCCCTTGCCATTCATGCGCCTTGGATGGCTCTGGTCCCGGTCCTCTTCCTCCTTCTCCTCTTCGGTGCGAACCGTCTCCTCAGTCGGTGGCGGGCCTTTGGACCTCCGGTTCGCCGGGCCTGGGGCATTTTCGGATTGATCCTGCTGGTTGCGGAAGTGGGAGTGCTTGCCGTCTTCCCCTGGCCCGAGTTTGGTACGTTGGCCCTCCTGGGAACTGGTCTGGTGGGGGGGGCTTTCTTCGGAGAGATCCGGGTGGGGGCCGCCGCACCCTACTGGAGAGGGGTTATCAGGGGTTCCTCTCGGTGGGAAGCGCCTTGTTTTCAGGGATGGGGTGGGTGGGTGTTCTGACGGTCCTCGGGCTCCTGGTCTTCCTGAGCGCCCAGGCCATTCCGCCCTTCGTCCGCTTCGCCTTGGTCTTCATTCTCTTTCTTCTGGCCATCCGCGCTGGCTTGGCCTGTCATCGCCTCCTGCAGAGCGGTGAAAGAAGGGGACAAATCCAAGCACTGGGTGTTCTTGTGATCCCCCTGGGGGTTCTTCTTGTCTTCATGCTCTTCGACTTCGGGCTGGGCCTGGTGTTCTTCGTCCCCATGTTCCTGACCGTTCTCCTCGCGGCGAGGATCGACAGGCTGCCCAGGATTCTGATGGGTGGATCGCTGGTGGTGGCCGCCGCCATAGCGGTGCTGGCCTGGTCCGTCCTGAATCCGCCGCTGGCAAACCTTCGAAACGCCGGAGACCTTCCAACCTTCTCGGCCGAATTCCAGGGAGTAGGGAACACCTTCACCGACCTCCTCCGGGCTGCGGGGATGGGGGGCCCGGTGACCCGGGCCAGCATCCGAAGCATCGCGGCCTCCGACCCGGATCTGCTGGAGGAGGCGCTGGCGTTCGCCGGTCCCAGTGAGGCTCTCTTAGCCGCGGCTCCCTCCAGGGACCAGGTGTGGGGGGGGCAGGCCTATGCGGCCAGCGGCCTGACGGGGACCGGATTCGCCGGGACCGCCGTGTTGGGGCGGGGGATCCCCACGGCGGTGTCCTATGCCGAAAACAGCTACTCCGTGTACATCCTCTCGGAGCATGGCGCCCTCGGGGGAATCAGCGTGCTCCTGGTTTACCTGGCGCTACTCGTCGTGGTGGGTGCCTGGATATTCCGGGTCCATGAAACGGTACAGGAAACCAGGGCGGGGCTGGCGGTCCTGGCCATGACCGTTGGGGGTGTGCTTTGGCTCACCCTGCCTGCCGTCTACGTGGCGGCGTCCAACCTGGCCCTGGTCCTCCTCACCGGCCAGAACATGCCATTCCTGGGGCTCAACTCGTGGGCCGATGTGGTCCTGGTGAGCGGACTGTCCACCGGCATCGTCTTTTGCCTCGCGGCTTTGGAGGAACCCGACCCGAAAAGGGGGGCGAAATGAGCGGGGGCGAGATGAACGGGAACGGCTCGGGCTCGGGGGGACTGAGGGGGGGGCAAGCGAAGAGGGGCGGCACACGCCTTCTCCCGGTGGTCGGTCTTTTCCTCGTCGCCGCGGCGGCACTTCTCATCTGGGTGGGAGTCCGCACCGTCCGAGCCGGCAGAGATTCTTCGGTTCGGACGGGATTGGATTACGAGACCTTCCTGGAGGCCGTAGATGACCTTCTGGCCGAAGCGGGCGACTCGGCCCTGCTCCGTTTCGACGAGGTTGAGGAAGAGCTTCCCCGTCGCCGGAAAGTCACCTTCGACACCATTGTCATCCTCGCCGACGTAGGCGCTTTCCCATCCTTTGACCGGGCCGGGTTTCTCTACGACCAGGTCCATGCCTACAACCGCTTTCAGCTCGAACGCCTCGATCTGAGCCGGGAGGAACCGGTCTGGTGGGACCGCTTGAGCGCCTTCAATCCGTCGGTCTTCCGGGCCTATCAGAGGCCGGATGGAACCCGAGGTCTCACCCGGGCGCCGGCTGCCTGGAGCCTCCGCGTCCGATCACCCTTGGAGGGGGAGTGGAACGGAGAGATCCAGGCCCGGGACGTCGTGAGGGGGATGGGACTCATGAGCCCCAGGGTGGCCATTCCCCTCGGAAAGCCCGTCAGCTTGGCACGTCCCGTCGGCGGGAGGAATCAGCTTTGCGAGTTCGTTCCCTCTCTCCCGGACGTTCGAGTCTATTGCCTGTCTGAGGAGAGAATTGCTCAGGCTACCCTTCGGCTGGCGTCCGACAACAGGAGTCGGAGCTGGGCCATCGCCGGCTGGGCCGACCTCTGGGTAGACGGGAGGCTGATCAACTCCGGGGACTCGGTTGGACTGCCGGAGGGGTCGATTCTCCGTCTGGATCCCCTGGAGCCCGTGGTCTTCGGTGAGCACTGGGAAGGGGTTCTCTCCAGCGAGCAGTGGATCAACGGCAGAATGCGGAGGAGAAGTGACCTTCCGCCGCCTCTCGATCTATTCTCGGGGTTGGGGACTGGGCCGAC